>CAYUVK010000066.1:0-27581 GCA_964448105.1 uncultured Ignavibacteriaceae bacterium | reverse complement strand
TATTTTGGATTAATCATTGTGTGTGCATTAACAATGTTAAATGCTTTAACTACTTTTGCATCCGGCAACCACTTTTGTACGTGCTGTGCGCCTGAGTTGTCGAAAGGAACTGCAATCTTTGGCGGTGTTCCCTGGGAGAAGTCCAAGGGATTAGTAACATCAATTAAAATTTTACCGGAAAAATTTTCTTTGCCTGCCAGAGATATTGCATTTTCAGTTCCGGACCAGGCAGTGGCAAGTACAATTACTTCTCCAAATTTAACTGCCTCTTCATTACTACCTACTGAAGCTTTTGCACCTGCATTCTTTTTCCATTCATCCAATTTTGATTTATCTCGTGTTCCAATCATTACTTCAAGTCCGGTTCTCATAAATCCTATTCCCAATTGCTGCCCTACTATTCCTGATCCTATTATCCCTATTTTCATTCTAATCCTCCAATTTTTTAACTTATTTGAATAGTAATTATAACTTAAGATAAGAATTTATCATGTGTCATAATTATCATGCTTTATTAAAGATAAGTTTTAATTAGTGGAGGTTTTAAGAAATGATTAAATTATTTAGCCCTATAAAATTTTACGAATAAAAGGAATCAGGAACTGAGTTTATTCCCAATCTTGAACCTGAAAATTAACAGCGTATTTTTTTAATTAAAAGCTGGACGTTGTTTATTCTCGTTATTAAAAAGCATTATCTTTTTAATATTTAACTCTTTTTTACATTCAGAATTATCAAATTTCTTCCTGTTTAACTCTTTCAAAATATCATATTCAAAAATATTCCTTGCGTCGAATTCTTCAATATTCTTGTTATAATTTTCGAATTCTCTTTCCATATTTCATCCTTCTTCAAATTTATTTTTTCCAAATGATTACAAGTTCTTACATTATTTTAATCAAAAAGGATACCAAATAAATTGATGGAGGTCAAAAAATAGTGCAAAAAAATTGTACCTTAAATTTCCAATTAAATACAAAAAATTTGCATAATTTTAAATTACTTTTAATTTTTTGTTAAATAAAAAACTAAGTGATTTTATATGTACATTCATTCAAAAATTTTACTAATCTTCCTTCTTGGGACGATTTTGCTTGCATCATCCTGTTCCCGTCAAAAGGAACAAAATGAAGACAACGGATTTCCATTATCAAATATTGATTCATCTGCAAACCCTTCTCAGGATTTTTACCAGTACGCTGTCGGCAATTGGATAAAAAATAACCCGATTCCTAAAGCATACAGCAGATGGGGAAGTTTTGAAGTGTTAGCTGAAAAAAATTATGAAGTTCTTCATAAAATTCTTCAAGATGCAGCTAATAACAAAGATGCAAAAAAGGGAAGTATTCAACAAAAAATAGGTGATTATTATTTCGTTGGCATGGATACTTCAAAAATTGATGCCGAAGGAATTAAGCCAATTGAACCTGAATTAAAAAAGATTGCTTCAATAAAAACTAAAGACGATCTTTTAAATGAAATTGTTTATCAGCATATCCATCTGGGAGCACCTTTATTTAATTTTGGTTCGGGTATAGACGCCAAAAATAGCAAAAAGGAAATTGCACAACTGCACCAGGGTGGACTTGGATTACCTGATAAAGATTATTATCTCAATAAGGATAATTATTCAAAGGAAATGAGAGAAAAATATATTGAACATATAGCTAATATGTTTAAATTAATTGGTGAAAATGATGCCGCTGCAAAGAGAGATGCAGAAACGTTTATGAAAATTGAAACTCAACTGGCAGAGGCATCAATGTCTAAAGTTGAAATGCGAAATCCTAATAAAACTTATCACAAAATGGATATTGCAAAGCTGGAACAAATATCTCCCGCTTTTGAATGGAATAATTATTTCAATGCAGTTGGAGTATTTAATCTTGATAGTATGAATGTGGCTCAACCGGAGTTTTTTAAAGAGATAAGCAAAATTGTAAATGAAACGCCGATTAATAATTGGAAACCATATTTAACATGGAACTTGCTGCATTCATCTTCAAAATATCTTGATACAAATTTTGTTAATGAATCATTTAATTTTTATGGGAAGTTTTTGTATGGAGCTAGAGTTCTTCAGCCAAGGTGGAAAAGAATCTTATTTAACGCAGACGGATCAATTGGTGAAGCGATAGGACAACTATACGTAAAGAAAGTCTTTCCGCCAGAAGCAAAAGAACGGGCTTTGAAAATTGTTAAAAGTTTACTGGAAGCAATGCGCGAAAGAATAAATAACCTGGATTGGATGAGTCCCGAAACAAAAAAACAGGCGCTGCATAAATTAGATTTATTTACGGTTAAAATCGGTTATCCGGATAAATGGATAGACTATAAACCTTTAAATATTGAAAGAGATTCATATTTTGCTAATGCAATACGCTGCGCTGAATTTAATTTCAATAGAGATATAAACAAGATCGGGAAGCCGGTTGATCCTACTGAATGGGAAATGACTCCTCAGACTGTTAATGCTTATTATGAACCGGTAAGGAATGAAATAGTTTTTCCGGCAGCAATTCTGCAGCCTCCATTCTTTAATCAAAATGCCGATGATGCCATTAATTATGGCGCTATGGGGGCAGTTATTGGACATGAAGTTACTCATGGTTTTGATGATGAAGGAAGACAGTATGATGCTGTAGGAAATATAAAAGATTGGTGGACTAAAGATGACGAAACGAAATTCAATGAACATGCACAAAAAATTATCGATCAATTTGATTCTTTTAATCCAGTTGATACAATGCATGTAAACGGAAAACTTACTGAAGGCGAAAACATTGCCGACCTCGGTGGTTTAAATGTTGCTTTTACTGCATTCAAAAAAACCGATGAATATAAGAACCAGGAAAAAATTGACGGTTTTACTCCAAATCAAAGATTTTTTCTTGCATGGGCACAAGTTTGGGAGAGCACTACAAGTGATCAAACTACAAAACTTTTAATAAAAACAGATCCGCATTCACCGGATAAATATAGAGTCAATGGTCCATTTAGTAACATGCCGGAATTCTGGCAGGCTTTTAATATAAAAGAAGGTAACCCAATGAGAGCACCTGAAAATAAGCTTGTAAAAATTTGGTAATAAATTCTTGAAGATTTTATAAAAATCCTTTATAAGCAGATCCCGGAATCCTTCAGGATCTGCTTCTTATATTTTTAGCAACCAACTATAAACTAAATACTACAAACAACAAACCACGTGCTGTATTAATACCATTTAAACATTTTCAGACCAATTGAGAAGAATAATATTCCCATTGCAAACAAAATGAAAAAAGGTAAAACAATTTCACTGAAACCTGCTCCCTCAATAAAGATACTTCTAACAGAGTCAGCCAGCATTGTAAGCGGTATAATTTTTATAATAGGGATTGCCCAATCGGGAAAATGCTGGTAGCTGAAAAAAATACCTGAAAGGACAAACATAGGAGTTGTTACTGCACTTATAATTCCATTTCCAACTTCAGGGTTAGCTGTTCTTGCTGAGATTAGCGTTGCAAGACCGGCAAAGTTTACATTACCTGCTATGAAGATCAGCAATAAAGCAACAATGCTCCCCTGGATGGTAATACCAAATACTAAATTGGAAAAAACAAAAAGAAGCAAAGATTCAAAAAAATTCATAACTGTTCTAACAGACATAAAAGAAATAAGGAAATAAGATTTCTTCATCGGGGTAGCGATCATCCTTCTTAACAATTTTTTTGATCTTTTTTCAATAAGTGTGTAGCCAAGCCCCCAGATAGATGACATAAGTATCCCCAGCGCCATTAAGCCGGGAATAAAAAAATCAATATACCGTGTTCCTTTTAAAGTTAAAGGTTCAATATTCTCACTATTTTCTATTACCGGCTTACTGCTCCCTAAAATTTTTGAAAGCTTCAGATAATTAAGCTGAGCATCGGGACCGGCAGGATCAAAATTGTACTCTATCTCTCCATTTTTATCTTCAAGAACCAGGTTAATTTCCCCCTTTTTAAGAAGAATTGTAGCTTCTTTCCAGTTCATTTTCTGAAAAATATAGACTGTGTTACCAAGTTTCTTATTTTTTACAATAAGTTTGTATTCATCCGGACTATTAGCATGATGAATTTTTTCTGCATGTTTATCAAGGAATGCTTCAATTGAATAAACGCTATCAGATAAATCATTTTTAGTTTCAATTATTCCAATTCGTTCAGTCATCTCGGCTTTTTGAGTGAAAGCTATACCGAGACCTAATGCCATAAGTATCGGGAAGACAATGCCCCAAAAAAGTACGGATGGTTCCCTCATTAACTCTTTGGCATGTGAAATTATCAATGCAAATAGCTGTTCGGTCTTAAATGATTTATTCATTAAGGTGTCTGCCTGCAAGATTAATAAAAAGATCATCTAACGTTTTTCTTCTGCTTTCAAAATTTCTAAGCTGAAGATTATTCGTTTTTATAAAATTAAGAAATTCCGGAAGATCAGATTCTATATCTTTTAAAATAAGAAGTCCTTTATTATTTGCTCGACCCCATTCAATATTAAAACCGGAATTTTTGAAAAGTTCATCATGAAAAAGTATTTTATCCAGAGAAAATTCTATATAGTGTTCTTCTACATTCTCTTTAAGAAGTTCATTTAATGTTCCCTCACGAAGAATTTTCCCGTAATCCATAATAATAATATAATCACACAACTGTTCGGCTTCTTCCATATAATGAGTTGTTAGAATTAATGAAGTTTGGGATTTTTCTTTCAGCTGCATAAGTATTGCCCAAATTTCTCTTCGTGCATTTGGATCTAATCCGGTTGTCGGTTCATCAAGAAGTAAAATTTTAGGATTATTTAACAATGCAATACCGAGAGCAATTTTTTGTCTTTGCCCCCCTGATAAGTTTACAGTATAGGATTTTCTTTTCTCTTCCAGACCAATAATATTGATAATTTCATTAATCCTGTTTTTATTAAGCTGATAAAAGCTTGAAAAAAGTTTTAAGGTTTCTTCAACGGTTAACTTGTCAATAAACCTGGTTTCTTGCAACGAAAGACCAATAGCATTATGAAGTTCGTCTTCATTCCCTTTCCAATGTTTACCCAAAATATTAATCTCCCCTTTATCCGGTTTTTGAATCCCTTCAATCATTTCGACAAGAGTTGTTTTGCCGGCACCATTAGGTCCCAACAATGCAACAAATTGTCCCTTGTGAATTCTTAAACTAATTCCTTTTACTGCTTCAACAGTTTTAAATGATTTGTAAACATCATCTACTTCGATAACAGAGTCGTTATCTCTAAATTGCTGCATTTTTCTAAAGCATTTTAATTTTTTATGAAAGAAGTCTTAAAGAAAAGCTGAAACTTAATATTTCGGCATTTAAGAAAAAAGAAATTATCAGGCACCTGATAATCGTACAAAGTTAAGAACAGCAATAGATGATTTTTGTTATGTAAAAAGATAAAAGAATAATATCAATATTATAATTTCACTCTTTCCAATCAGTTTCCAGCATACAAAGTAAAGTATCTTCCGAAGAAATCTGATGAATACATTTAATGTTTTTTTCGACGACTTTTTCAATGTCAATTAAAGATGTTATGTTTTTACCGTACACCGCTTCCTTTTTATAGTTAACTTTTAACCGATTCATTGTATAATTCTCGATAATATTTACAGGAACCATTTCCAAAGCCCATTCAACATATTTAATATTATTAACATGGTGATTTGTGTCTATGTCGATATACCTGACATCAAATTCTTTTTTTGCATCAATTTTTTTTAGACTATTTATTTCATTGAATTCTAATTCCCTCATCTGATTTTTGTCTATCCAATATCCTTTAAACATATCTTCGGTTATTTTTGTCGGCTTTTTTGTATCGGTATTTAGGAAAAGCCACATAGAATTTGCAGTAACAATCTCATTACCTTTTAAGTCCAGGATATCAAAATACCTGTATGCCTGAAAACCTTTTAAATATAACGGCTCTGTTCTTACATGAATAGTTTCTTTAAACTCAGGAAATCTTCTAATTTTTATGTCCCATTTATAAAGTACCCAGCCTACATGATGTTCCGAATAATAATCAATACCCAGCTTAACATGTTCACTATGCAGAATTGCAATATCCTCAAAATATTTAAGAAGACTTGATATTGAAGCTCTTTTCTTCAAATCAGAATCGTAATAATGAATAAAATAATCCCGTTCGTAAAACATTTTGAAATATTATTGAGTTAAAATACCTTGAACTTTCATCCAGTCAATGCACCTGACTGCCCAGCTTATGACCGGCTTATCTACATCTCTCAAAGCAAATCCATGCCCCCCTTTTTCATAAACATGTAATTCTGTCGGAACCTCGTTATTGTGGAGAGCCATGTAATAATCAATGCTTTGAGTAACCGGGACCTTCGGATCATCACTTGCATGCACTAAAAAAGCCGGCGGTGTATCTTTATTTACATCGTTAACGAATGGTCCTACGGCTCCATATACCGATATCATAAAATCTGGTTTACAATTTACGGAATCGATATGATCGGAAATTTTATCTTTTTCATAATGTGTTGAAAGGTTCGCAGCTAAATGTCCGCCTGCTGAAAATCCGATGACTCCAATATTATTAGGATTTATATTATACTCATCTGCATTTGTACGAAGTAAGCTCATTGCCCGTTGGGCATCCTGCAGAGCTTCTTCCGGATTCAATCTATATTTTAAAACAAAAGCAGCTATTCCATTTTTATTGAGCCAATCCGCAATAACATAACCTTCCTTTCTCATAACAACCTGCTTATATCCGCCTCTGGGCATTACAATTACAGCCGGTTTATTCGTGTTTACTTTTTCCGATAAGAATATAGTTAGGCTGGGCTGATATACATTAGTTACATTTCCATTTTCAGTTTTTTCGTTATCGGTTCTATTTTCGGTGCCTGGCGCTAGTTCTGGCCAAATTTTAATCACCTTGTTTTGTGAATATATGGGAGATATAACTAAGACAAGTAAAATGAAGAAATGAAATATTCTATTTTTCATATTAAATCATAATATTTTTTAATAGAAATGAAAAAAATATTTTTCAGAAGTCTATTTATTCATAAAATATTTTTTAATAACAAGATATTTTAATTCAGTATCCCCGGCATTCCTAATTCCATGTTCAACATACGATGGACAGTATAGGCTTGTCATTGGACCGACGATTTTTGTATGCCCATTAAGATAAAATTCTGCTTTACCTTCGAGAACAAAAAAGAATTCATCTTCAGGATGAGAATGAGGAGCGTGGGTAGCCTCATGAGGTTTAACTGAGCTCAACTTAATAGTTCTGCCGTCAAGAAAGTTTTTATCCACAAACCAGTATTGATATCCTGCATTAGTCTTTATTGTTTTATCCAATGAAAATATATTAACACAATTATCAATAGTATATTTAACAGTATCACCTGCCGGATGATCATTAGCTGCGATTTGTGCAGAAATATTCATTGTAAAAAACCATAATAATGTAATTCCACAATAAAACCTGATATATTTGTTGTTCATAGTTACTCCCAATTTTTATAAAAATCTGAAAACAAAAATTTTTAGAAAAAAGTAATCTATTTTTTAAAATCATACATTCATGCAAGCACAGCGCTGTGTAGCCGTCAAACAAAGTTCAAGTTCAAGAGTAAGTTCAAAATCATACACCATCTGGATAATGCATTTATACTGGTTATAATAGGAATCATTTAGATCAAATCATCGATTTTCCTCTTTTACAAAGTTGAAGAGGTACGCCAAAAGGATCCCGCAGCATAATAAGATGTGAACCATCATCCATTTTTATTTCTTCTTCAAATGTTGCGCCTGCAGAAATTAATTTATCTTTCACTTTTAAAGGATCATCAACTGTTAATGCAAAATGAAATTCAAGAGGATTCTGCTTTCCATATTCGGGAATCCTTGCAGTTTTATTTGAGTAAATTTCAAGCATAACTTTACCGGCTTTGTCTGTTAAAAATCTTGTATAGGGATAATTATCCATCGATCTTACTATTTTCATTTCACAATTTTCAACATACCATTGTCCCATTTCAACAGGTTTAGCCACATTTAATGCAAAATGTTCAAATGTCATTTTTAACCCTCGCTTTTTAGAAAAAATATTAATAGGCACACTTATAATTTACTTAATTAATCTTAAATGATTTTACTTACTTTTAAGGATAGGTAATAGATAGCCTTAAAAAGCGGTTTTCTCCATTTAATAATAATCTATATTTTATTTTTTACGGGTTTTCGGAGCTTAAATATTTTTAAAATGATTCAGCACTTTATTTTATCTAATAATTGATTATCTTAGTTGCTACTACTTTCTCAGACTCATTTTTTTCTACTTAAGGAAAAATAATGGATACAGCAAACCTATCCGAATCTACTTTAAAATTGCAGGAAGAAAATAAACGTCTTCGGACTGCAATTGAAGAATTATCTGTCCTAAATGAAATTTCTACTGCCATATCCTCAATACAACCACTGGAACAAATAATAGATCTTATTGTTCGTAAATGTGTTAAACATTTAAAAGTAGAACAGGGCGCTGTAATGCTTTTAGATGAAAAAGATCAAGATAAGCCATTCCGTACAATGATCCGGAAGCAAGATTCGGTTTCCAACTATCTTCCCTATCGTTTGGATGCACAGCTAACAGGCTGGATGCTGAAAAACAAAACTCCCCTCCTTATAAATGATCTTGAAAACGATGCAAGATTTAAACTCGTGTTATCTGAAGAATTTCGAATACATTCACTTCTTAGTGTTCCTATGAATGTAAAAGGGAAAATGATTGGACTTCTTACAGTATTTAATAAAAAGACAAATTCCGGTTTTTCCAATAATGACCAAAGGTTATTGGGTATCATTGCTGCGCAATCGGCACAAATTATTGAGAATGCACGCTTGTATAGAGAAGAACAAGCTCTTCAGCATCTGCAAGAAGAAATGCGCCTTGCTTATGAAATTCAAGTTGACCTGCTTCCCAAAGTTCAACCAAAAGTTCCTGGATATCAAATTGCCGGTAAAAGTAATCCGGCTAAAGATGTTGGAGGCGATTATTTCGATTTTATTCAAATTGATGAACATAGGCTAGCTTTTTGCATCGCAGATATTTCGGGCAAAGGAATTCCGGCAGCAATATTAATGGCAAATGTTCAAGCTTCTTTAAGGGGACAAGCAAAGCTTGATAGATCATGTAAAGACTGTGTAGCTTTTACCAGCGACATACTTTTCCATAATACTGCTCCAAATAAATTTGCTACTCTTTTTTATGGTATATTAAATAGTAACTCTCACGAAATTACTTACTGCAATGCAGGCCACAACGAACCTTTTCTCTTTTCAATAGATAATAAATTAAAAAAATTATCTGTAGGTGGTTTGGTTGCCGGTATTGTACCTTCTTATCCATTTGAGGAAACTTCAATACCAATTCTCCCGGGTGAATTGCTTATACTTTTTTCCGACGGCATTACCGAAGCAATGAACAGCGATGAAGAAGAATTTAATGAAAACAGATTAAAAGATATTATTTTAAAAAATAGGAATGAATCTCCTCAAAATTTAATAGAAATCATTATTAAAGAAATTCAAAATTTTTCAGGTAGTGCTGAACAAATGGATGATATGACAATTGTTGTTGTCAAAAGAGAGATTAGTCAATAAATTTTTAATGTTTTGCTTTTTACATTGTTTTTTTTTTGAGAGAATAGGATATACTTATAAAAAAATTGAGATATAAAAAGACACATTAATCCTGAGTATAAAACCAAAGTTTTATAAACAAAAAACTATAACATTAGAATTATTACTTCTAATATTTTATATAATTTTTTTTGAAAGGCGGGATGATATATGTTCATGCGTTTTCTACTATTAAAAATTGAGACTCAACACATAGATGAGTTCAAAAAATTTTATGAAGAAACCGTATCGCCAAGTCTACAAAATATGCCGGGATGTCTTTTTGCCGGACTTATCAGTTCACCCCATATTAATGAATTTATTTCCCTTACTTTTTGGGAGAAATTAATCCATGCGGAAAATTATGAAAAAGAAGGTGTATTCCACGCTCTTATAGATCAAGCGAGACCTTTCCTATCAGAATCTACTGAATGGAAAATTCATTTATCCGACAATGTAGAATTGGAGTATGCCCCGATTTCTGAAGAACCTGTTATTAAAAAATATTCGGTTAAAGCCCAAAAGAATTATGGTGAGAAGTTTAAGATGGCAAGTTCCAATATGTTTGTTAGAATTGTATCGGCAAAGATTCAAGAGGGTAAATTGGATGAGTTTAAAAAAATATATACTGAAATTATAATCCCGGAATTAAAATCGGTAAAAGGATGCCGCTATGTATATTTAATAGAAAGCATAAATGAACAGGATGAGTTTATATCTTTAACTATCTGGGATAATAAAGAAGATGCGGATAAATATGAATCCAGTGGAAAATTTGCCGAATTGGTTAACCAAATCAAGCATACATTTTCTCAATTCTATTTATGGAAAATGGCTCTTGAAAAAAGCTATAATGCTAAGGTTCAGACAACTGAAGATTTGAAAGTTGAACAATATAATTTAGTTACAGGAAAAAGCTTTACATAAGAAACTAAATTAAAAGCGAGATTATCAATACTTCTATTTAAAGGCTTATCTAATTAAAAGAAATTGTTTTTATAACCAATTAACATTAATCCATTTTATTATTGTGGAGATATAAATGAACTATAAAAGATCTTTAGCTATTTTAAAGCTTGTTTTCATATTATTCTTATTAATACAAACCGGCTACGCACAAACTAAACAACAATTTATCTTACTATCCGTAAATGCAAAAGATGCTCCTAAAAAAATTCTTCATTCACACGAAACCATGTCTGTTCAGCCGGGTGCTTTAACTTTAGTTTATCCCGAATGGATTCCGGGTGAACATGGACCTACCGGACCTATTGTAGATATGGCTGGATTAAAGATTTCCGCAAACGGAAAAACAATTTCCTGGAGAAGAGATCTTGTAGATATGTATGCAATACACTGTCAAATTCCGGAAAACGAAACTAAACTTGATGTTTCATTTGATTTTATCCTCCCTCCTGAAAAAGAGGGATTCTCGGCAGGTGCTTCATCAACTGCAAAGCTTTGTATGATTAGCTGGAATCAGGTAGTTTTATACCCAAGTTCTCCAAAACCAAATAACATAATAATAACACCCAGCCTAATTTTACCTGACGGCTGGAAATATTATACGGCCCTCACCCCAAAAGAATTTATGGAAGATTCAATCAGCTTTGAACCTGTGTCCTTAAATATGTTAGTTGATTCACCAGTTTTAACAGGTGCTTATACACGTCAAATTAATATAAGCCTGGCATCCGGTGTCCCGCATTTTCTTGATCTTGTTAGTGATGATAAATCAGCCCTTGAAATGGATACGACTCATATTAATGAATTTAAAAAACTAATCGTGGAAGCCAATGCTCTCTTTGGTGCTCATCATTATAATCATTATGATTTTTTATGCACTTTAAGCGATCACACGGCACATTTTGGTTTAGAACATCATCAATCAAGTGATAACCGAATGTCTGAACGGACTTATATTAATGATACTCTATTTAAACGTGCCGCGGCTCTTTTGCCTCATGAATATGTCCACTCATGGAATGGCAAATACCGGCGCCCGGCAGGACTAGCCACAGGCGATTTTACAACTCCCATGAAAGATGATCTTCTTTGGGTTTACGAAGGTTTAACACAATATCTTGGGAAAGTATTAACTGCCAGATCCGGTTTGTATACACCGGAAGAATATATAGAAGATCTTGCCAATGTAGCTGCAAAGCTCGATAACAGGCCGGGAAGAACATGGCGTCCGCTCCAGGACACAAACGATGAAGCCCAACTTCTTTATTATGCACGTCATGATTATGATTCGTGGAGAAGGGGCACTGATTTTTATGATGAGGGAGATTTAATCTGGCTTGAAGCAGATATTACAATCCGGCAGCTTACAAAAGGGAAAAAATCATTGGATGATTTTTGTAAAAAATTTCATGGAGGAGAGAGCAAAGGCCCGCAATTAAAGCCATATACCTTTGATGATGTTGTAAATGGAATGAATGAAATTGCACCTTATGATTGGCGAAATTTCTTCTTAACCTGCCTGCAGTCCTTAAGCCCGCATGCACCACTTGGAGGGATTGAAAAAGGAGGCTGGAAATTAGTTTATAAAGATACACCTAATGATATCGAGAGGGTACATGAGAATGCATATGGAATTGTCAATCTGAGCTATTCTCTCGGCATTACATTAAGTAACCATGGCAAAATTACCGATGTTATCCCAGGAACACCTGCGGCTAAAGCCGGACTTGCACCGGACATGAAGTTAATTGCTATAAATGGAAGAAAATATTCTAATGATCGCATTCACGAGGCATTAAAGTATACTGTAGACAATTCTTCGCCAATAGAATTTATTGTGGCAAACGGTGAATTCTATTCCACTATTGATGTGGATTATCATGGAGGTGAACATTATCCGTATTTAGAGCGCGACACCACAAAACCGGATTTGTTGAGTTCTATAATTAGTCCGCTCGTAAAATAAATTCCAAAATTATGCTAAATATTCACAAAAATGTTTTATTAATTTAATTAATAGGAGGAAAAAATGAGTATTAAAGTTAAAGAGAGCTACAATGCTGTTGTTATTGAATTAAAGGGGAAACTAGTCGGGGGTCCACTTTCAGCGGAAATGAGCAATACTCTTTATGGTCTTTTGGATAAAGGGAAGAAGAATGTTGTCGTTAACTTAGGGGATCTGGGTTTTGTAAATAGTTCCGGGCTGGGAATATTAATTAGCGGATTAACCTCGATGAGAAAAAACGGAGGAGATCTTAAACTTGCTAACATTAGTAATAAGATAGAAGGATTACTTTCCATTACTAAATTAAACCAAATATTTGAACAATATGATTCAGTAGAGGAAGCCGTTAAAAGCTATAGTAAATGAATTGGTTACAGACAAAACTATACTCCATTATAAAATAACTAAGAGCTAGACGAAGGCTGACCTGCCCTCCGAAGCCGTATTATAATTTTAAGGCAAATTAATGATTGGTAAAACTATTTTACATTATAATATTTTGGTGAAATTGGGTGAAGGAGGGATGGGTGTAGTCTATCTTGCTGAGGACACTAAACTTGAAAGAAAAGTTGCCATTAAATTTTTACCTCATCATATTTCTGTTAATTTCGAAGAAAGAGAAAGATTTAAAATTGAAGCCAAAGCGGCTGCCGCTCTAAATCACCCCAACATTGCAACCATTCATGCTATAGAAGAATATGATGATGATATGTTTATTGTAATGGAATACATAGATGGAAAAGAATTAAAAGATATTGTAGGGGCTTATAGCAATAAGCCCCTTCAGATGAATGATATTGTTAATTATGCAATTCAAATAGCCGAAGGATTGGATGCCGCACATAAAAAAGGAATAATACATCGTGATATAAAATCTTCCAACATAATGGTTACCAATGACGGCAAAATAAAAATTATGGATTTCGGACTGGCAAAGATAAAGGGAGGAACAGATATTACAAAAGCCGGAACTACTGTCGGAACTGTCGCTTATATGTCGCCAGAACAGACAAGGGGAGAAGAAATAGATCAGCGGGCAGATATTTGGTCCTTTGGTGTTGTTCTTTATGAAATGCTGACAGGTAAAGTTCCATTTAAGGCAGATTATGATCAAGCAGTGATATATTATATCCTTAACGAAAAGCATCAACCGGTTTCTGATTTAAAACCCGGCATATCTCCTTCTCTCAGCAAAATTATTGACGGTTGTCTTGAAAAAAAACCTCATTCACGATTTCAAAATGCAGGGCTTATAATTGATGAACTTAAGTTAATGGAAGGAGATTTGAAAAAAAAGGATTCGCTAAAAAATAATATTGTTTCAATTGCTGTCTTACCTTTTGCCGATATTAGTCCCGAGCACAATAACCAATATTTTAGCGATGGATTAACCGAAGAAATAATAATAAGGTTATCAAAACTAAAAAAGGTTAAGATAATTTCCCGGGCTTCGGTAATGAATTATCAAAGGGCAGGGAAAACTATGAAACAGATTGCTTCTGAACTTGGTGTCTCATATGTATTAGAAGGAAGTGTAAGGAAAAATGGGTCTGCTCTTAGGATCACCACCCAGCTGATTGATGCTAAACAGGATTCCTATCTATGGGCTGATAAATATAACGGTACAATGGACGATATATTTGATATTCAAGAGAGTGTAGCTGTTAAGATTGTTAAGGCCTTTAAAATGCGCTTATCCCCAAGTGAAAAAAGAAATTTAAAACAAAGGGGTACACAAAAGACAGATGCATATCAACTTTATCTTAAAGGACGTTTTTTCTGGAACAAGCGAAATCAAGAAGGAATGCAATTAGCTATTAAATATTTTGAACAAGCAATCGAAATTGATTCACAATATGCTTTAGCATGGGCAGGCATAGCTGATTCGTACAATCTATTAGGTGAATATGGAACTATATCAAGAAAAGAATTATATCCGAAAGCTAAAGAGGCAGTTAAAAAAGCATTGAAATATGATAATAATCTCGCCGAGGCTCATACTTCCTTAGCCAGCTTACTAATGTTAGATGAATGGGACTGGAAAAATTCTTTTCAAGAGTTTCGAACCGCTATTAAACTGAATTCAAATTATGTAACAGCACACCACTGGTTCGCAGAATGGTTCTCATTCAATGGTAACACTAATAAAGCAATACAAGAAATATCCATTGCGGTTGAACTGGAACCTTTATCTCCGGCAATTCTTAAAGATAAGGGTATGACTCTTTATTATGCTCGTCGTTATGATGATGCAATTGATTTTGCAAAAAGAGCTTTGGAACTGAATAAGGAATTTGGTTCAGCTCACAGGCTTCTGTCGCTCGCTTATCAGGAAAAGGGCTTATTAAACGATGCGATAAAAGAAAATCAACTATGGAATGATTTTACTCATAATGACCTTGAAGCATCAATAACTCTTGCACGCTGTTATGCTTTGGCTGGTAAAAAAGAAGAAGCGATTGATTTAATTAAAAATATTGATTTAGAAGATCTTGAAAATGAAAATCTATTTAGAGGGATTGCTATAGTTTATATTGCACTTAATCAAAAGGATTTGGCGCTTAAGTATCTTGAAAAAGGAATTGAGAAAAAAGCAGGCTCAATGTGCTTGATTAAGGTTGATCCTAAACTTGAACCAATTTATAATGAACCTGAATTCAAATTACTTCTAGAAAAAGTAGGTCTAACTTAATAGTTGAGATAAATAAATGATAGACAAAACTATACTCCACTACAAAATTATCAGAAAGCTTGGCGAAGGCGGAATGGGTGTAGTCTATCTTGCCGAAGATACTAAACTTGAAAGAAAAGTTGCCATTAAATTTTTACCTCGCAACATCTCTGCAAATTCAGAAGATAAAAAAAGGTTTGAAATTGAAGCCAAGGCTGCAGCGGCATTAAATCATCCCAATATTGCAACCATTCATGCTATAGAAGAATATGATGATGATATGTTTATTGTAATGGAATACATAGAGGGAAAAGAATTAAAAGATATTGTAGGGGCTTATAGCAATAAGCCCCTACAGATGAATGATATTATTAATTATGCTATCCAAATTGCCGAAGGATTGAATGCGGCACATAAAAAAGGAATAATACACAGAGATATTAAATCTTCCAACATAATGATTACTAATGACGGCAAAGTTAAGATTATGGATTTCGGCTTAGCAAAAATGAATGGAAGAACCAAGCTCACAAAAATTGGTTCTACTGTTGGAACAATTGCTTATATGTCGCCTGAACAAGCAAGAGGAGGGGAAATTGATCATCGAACCGATATCTGGTCTTTCGGCGTTGTAATTTATGAATTACTTACCGGGAAATTACCGTTTTCAGCGGATTATGATCAGGCAATAATATATTCAATACTGAATGAAAATCCTGTATCTCCTTCCGGATTGAAATCTGAGATTTTTTTAGCTTTAAATCAAATTATAATAAAATGTCTGAATAAAGATAAAGATGCAAGATATCAGTCAGCAAAAGAATTATATAAAGATTTGAGAAAAATTAAAAAATACGGTGGCAATGTAAAAAGCCGACTCTATGATGTTAGTTCTTACCTTTTCGAAACAGAAACCGGACAAGAGCATACTCCCGGTACATCTTCTCCATTCCCCGTTAAAACTCCTAAGCTCAGGTCTGATTTAAAAAAATTGTTAAAAAGAGAATATCTTGCATGGTTGATGTTCGTAATTGTATCAATATATATTGTAAGTACCCTGTTTGCAAAAAAGACAACGGAAGGGAATATTTTTGTAAGCTTCGAGCAGTTGACGGAACAATCAGGACAAGAATTATATCCCGATATTTCTCCTGACGGCAATTATATCATTTACACAAAATCGGTTAATGGTTTTCAGCATATCTTCTTTCAGAGGATAGGCGGCGGGAATGCTATCGATTTAACAAAAGACTCTAAAGTTGATAACTACCAACCTTCTTTTTCTCCCGACGGAGAATTAATTGTATTTCGTTCGGAACGCGATGGAGGAGGAATATTTTTAATGGGTTCAACCGGTGAATCAGTCCGCAGGCTAACTAATTTCGGTTATAATCCGACCTGGTCTCCTGATGGTAAAAAAATCATTTTTGCAACTGAATCAGTTGAACATCCATATTCAAGAGGCGCTGTAAGCCAGCTTTGGTCGGCTGAAATAAATGATGGTAAGATTCAAAAGTTATATAATGGAGATGCTGTTCAGCCGAGTATGTCGCCTAATGGTAAATGGATTGCATATTGGGGACTTCCGGCAGGCACTGGACAGAGATCAATTTGGTTAATCCCTACTTCCGGGAAAAGCCCAACTATGATAACAAATGATGATTATATCAATTGGAGCCCGACATGGTCTTCTGACGGCAAGTATATCTATTTTTCAAGCAATCGCGGCGGAAGCATGAATTTATGGCGGGTAAAAATAAATGAAGAAACAGGAAAAGTTCTATCGGGCCCGGAACTAGTTACTACGCCATCCCTCTACTGTGCAATGGCTAAAATGTCTAGGGATGGTAAAAAAATTATTTATGTCTCTGCCGAAATTAGAGACAACATTTATAAAATAGATTTTGATCCGAACAGAGAAAAATTTTCCGGTCTTCCCATTCCGGTTACTAAAGGATCAAAGCAATTTATATACATGGATATTAAACCGGATAACAAATGGATTGCAGTTTCAAGCAGTGGTCAACAGGAAGATATTTATATTATGAAAACAGACGGTTCAGGAATATTAAAATTAACGAATGATATCTACAAAGATCGAAATCCTCAATGGTCACCCGACGGAAAAACCCTTCTTTTTTATTCTGACAGATCAGGCAAATATGAAAGCTGGAAGATCGATGCGGACGGCAGTAACCTCAAGCAACTTACAAGTACCAGTGAAATAGTCAGTGTCCCAAGATGGTTCCCGAATGGTCATTTAATTGCAGCAGTCTTTAAAGATATCGACAATATACTATTCGATATTGATTCATCCATAGTTACAAATCCTGAACATCTTCCCGAATTAAATGAAAAAGGGGTTAGATTTGAAGTACATGCTATATCTCCGGACGGAAAACTTATTGCAGGGAACAGAATGGATAAAATCAGCGGGGCTCATCTTGGAATAATTATTTATTCATTGGTTCAGCAAAACTACAAAACAGTCTCATATTCAGGGCAGGGACCTATGTGGTTCAAAGATAACAATAGAATTTTATATGAAGATAACAACAAATTTTATGTTTTGAATATAAAAACAAAATCCAGCTACCCAATAGAGAATTCTCCCAAAATTTTATCTTTTTGGGGGAATTATGCTTTTTCTCCGGATAATAAATCGGTTTACTTTATAAAAGAGGAGAAAGAGTCGGATATATGGATAGGATATCTGAAATGAAATTGTAATTAATAAAGATTTTGAAAAATTCGCATTGTTGCCGTTCAAAAATATTGAAGGCACTAAGTAATTAAAAAAACTATTTGGAGATACATATTTATGAAAACAAATTGTTTATACTTTATCATTTTTACTCTACTTTTGTTAATATTTTTTAGTGGTTGTAAATCAAATAATCTTTCTCCAAAAGAAGAATATATAAATGTAACCGGCGGGAAAGTATGGTACAAAATTGTCGGCAGCGGAGAAAAAACACCATTAGTACTATTACATGGAGGACCCGGTGTCCCAAGCTATTACCTGAACCCAATGGCAGCATTGTCAGATGAAAGACCTGTAATATTTATCGATCAACTTGGCTGCGGCCGTTCAGATAGAATTACTGACACTACATTAATGACAATCAATAGTTATATAAAAGAATTAGAAGAAATTCGAACTTCAATTGGTTTGAAAGATTTCTACCTGTTTGGACATTCGTGGGGTACTATGCTTGCGGTTGAATATTACTTCTCCTATCCTGAAGGCGTTAAGGGATTAATTCTTTGCGGACCAGCTTTAGATGTTCATATGTGGGCGAAGGACGCAGATACTTTAATTGCTACTCTACCCGATTCAATTCAAATGGCAATCCATACAAATGAAAAAAATGGGACATACGATTCGCCTGAATACCAGCAAGCTATGGATTACTATTACAAGTTATATCTAGCCCGCAAGCAACCTTGGTCAGCAGATATAGATAGCGCCTTTTCACAAATGGGAGAAAATGTTTATTTACATATGGATGGTCCAAGTGAATTTACTCTTACAGGAAATCTGAAAGATTATAATGCCACCGGGAAACTTAACAGGATAAAAGTTCCGACTTTATTCATGGGCGGGCAATATGATGAGGTCAGACCTTCAACAGTAAGATATTATGCCGGGTTAGTGCCGAATTCCGAGGTTGCAGTAATTCCCGAAGCCGGACATTTATGTATGCAGGATAATCCCGACTCAACTAATAATACAATCAGAGATTTTCTGGATAAAATTGAAAAGTAAAAATTGTAAAGGCTTATAGCAATAACCCCTACAAATAATTGATATTATTAGTTATGCTGTTCAAACAGCTGAAGGATTAGAAGACGTACACAAAAAGAGAATTATATACCGTGATATGAAACTTCCGATATTTAAAAATCAGTGAAATTGAATTAGCGGAAAATATTAAATTGAACCGAGTCTGTCTGGAATCCGTTGTTTCTGCAATATCATTTTATAACATCTAACAACTGTCAAAAATTCTAATTTCTTAAGAATATTATTGCATAAATATTATGATTGAAGTAACTTACCAAAAGTTGATTTTATAGACTGCATTGTATCTATTCCGGAAATTAAATTCTAATTTAGAATATTACTGCATTGTAATATGAAAATAGTCGTTTACTTACAGCCCGATTTAAGACTAATCTGTTATAAACAAATATATTCTGCAGTAATATTTTTTGAATGTTTATTGAAACAAACTATACCGGGGAAAATATGAAAAGAATAATAATTCTCTCCTTCATGTTGTCGTTATCATTTTCTTTTAGTCAGGATTGCGATACGCTAACTTTTAATAGCCATGGTTCGAAACTCTTTGGATTCTTCTATCCTTCTAATTCTCCTAATTCTACTACTTTGTTATTCACCCAAGGCTTCATGGAAACCGGTGATATTTGGGGTATCGGCAAATTTCTTTCAGGCAGGGGTGTTAATGTTTTCATGTTTGATTTCAGGGGTTGTTTCCAAAGCAAAGGAAAGCAGGGATTAATGAATTCGCAGCAGGATATTGAATCTGCGCTTACATTCCTCTCCTCGGAAGAAATAACAGAAAAATATAAAATCGATACTGTTAAGTTTGTAATGGGTGGTTACAGTTACGGCGGGCATATGTCGATGTTATACGCAATTTACCACCCGGAAATCAAAAGCATCCTTTCAATATCAGGAGGTGATTTGGGAATTCTTGCTCAATTATTAAAAGCAAATCCAGATCTTCAAAAAGGATATTCAGATTTTTTCAAGTCTCTCAAAAAACCCGACGGACCGATTGAATTCGAATATGAAAATCCGATAGATGAGCTGCTCGAAAATCAAGCTTATTTTTCCATTCTAGATCAAACACAGAAGCTTTTAAATACAGATATCCTTATGACAGGCGGTTTAGACGACCAGGTAGTAAGTATGGAAGACTTTCTTCTGCCGATGTACAGGAAAATCAAGAAAAACAATTATCAAAAAATTCGATTTTTAGTCTATCAAACAAACCATTCTTATAAAAATGTCAGCGACAAACTAATAAAGGATGTATTAACTTGGATAAACAATATTAATTAGACCTTCAGGTTAAATACTGTTTAAAGTTCTGATGATGCCTGATTAAAAATAATTAAGGAGTTCGTCATGAAAATTAAAACATCGTTATTCTGTCTGATCATTGCTCCGATTTTCCAATTCGCAATAATTAAAGCGCAAGAAAAACCTCCGCTGGCGGTAGTTAAACCTGTGGAAAACGTTTACTACGGAAAGAAAATTACCGATCCCTACCGTTACATGGAAAATCTTAAAGATTCCGATGTTCTGCAATGGATAAAAAAACAATCAGATTACGCACGTAGAGTATTAGACAGCATTCCCGGACGGCAATCATTGATTGATAAAATGAAGGAATATGATCAAAGAAGATCATCAAAGGTCAGCAACCTTATTATAACTGATAATGATGTTTATTTCTATTTAAAAACTACTCCCGACGATGAAACAGGCAAGCTCTACACCAGGAACGGCTTTGGGGGAAAAGAAACTCTGCTTTATGACCCTTCCGAATTTAGTGAAGATACAACACAGAAATACGTTATCAGCACTATTTCGCCTTCGTATGACGGTTCATTAGTGGCTTTTGAAATTGCACCGAACGGTTCGGAAAATTCCATAATGCTGATTATAAATGTAAAAGAAAAAACATTATATCACGAACGAATTGACCGATGCTGGGGAGTGGGTGCATCATGGCTGCCGGACAACAATGGAATTCTTCTAAACAAGCTGCAGTCAACGGATCTCCGGGATAAAAATCTGATGCTAAATACTAAAGTATATCTTCACAAATTAAATTCAGATCCATCAACTGATAAAGAGATTTTCTCAATTAAAAATAATCCTTTATTGAAAATTAAACCCGAAGATGTTCCGATTGTAATTTACGATAAGGAAAGTCAATATCTATTTGCATTTTTAACGACAGCAGATTTCAGAATGAATGTTTATTACACTCCCGGTTTTGAATTGAACACTTCTTCGTTAAGTTGGAAAAGATTGTTTAAACCGGATGATGAAGTTTATGATTTTCAGACTACTAAAAATGAATTATATATCTATTCAGGAAAGAATGCTCCTAATAATAAAATACTTAAAACTTCTTTAAAAAATCCGGACCTGACAAATGCTGAGGTTATAGTGCCTGAAAATCCCGAAGCAATAATAGTAGCCCCAAAAGCTTTCTTTGATCAGGGTCCATTGGAATCTTTCGGCTTAACAAGTGACGGATTATATTATGCAGTTTCCAAAAATGGGGTTGAGGCAAAACTTTATTTCCTTCCCTACGGAGAAGATAAGGCAACCGAACTCAGTCTTCCTTTTGCTGCGGGCAATATATCCATAAGTAGTAAAGGATATAAGTTTCAAGATGTTTGGGTAACTATCTCGGGATGGACGAGTAATTCAAAGAGATACCGCTACTTACCGGATAAAAGTGAATTCATCCCTGAGAATATTTCTGCAGTTGCAGAATATCCGGAATTAGCGGATCTGCAAGTTGAAGAACTTATGGTTAGTTCCTACGACAGAGTAAAAGTTCCGCTGTCTTTAATCTATAAAAAAGGTATAAAAAGAGATGGCAATAATGCAGTCCTGATTGATGGATACGGAGCGTATGGAATTTCAATTAATCCATACTTTTCTCCAAGTTTTCTGCTTTGGGCTGAAGAGGGCGGTATTTTTGCATTTGCTCATGTACGCGGTGGAGGTGAACTTGGGGAAAAATGGCATCTGGCTGGTTTTAAAACTACAAAACCGAACACCTGGAAAGATTTAATTAGCTGCACAGAGTACTTAATCAATAAAAAATATACCTCGCTGGGCAAGGTTGCAATTGCAAGTGGGAGTGCCGGAGGAATTCTTGTAGGGCGTGCCATGACAGACCGTCCTGATTTATTTGCTGCAGTAATTCCACTTGTCGGGGATATGAATTCAGTCCGCGCCGAAGAATCGCCGAACGGTCCCGCTAATATTACTGAATTCGGAACCGTGAAAGACTCAGTTGAATGTATGGCTTTAATAGAAATGGACTCCTATCTCCATATAAAAGACGGAATAAAATATCCGGCTACATTAATCACGGCAGGCATGAATGATCCGAGAGTATCGGCCTGGGAACCGGCTAAGTTTGCCGCGCGGTTAGAAGCTGCCAATGCCTCTGATAAACCCATATTATCTTGGGCAGATTTTAAATCGGGTCATGGAATCGGTGATACAAAAACAAAAGAATTTGAAAAGAGAGCTGATGCATTAAGCTTTGCTCTTTGGCAAACAGGGCATCCAGATTTTCAAATTAAATGATTTTGACAATCAAGTTAATTTTACAAATGCTGTAAACAAGCTGACTTCTGCAAGAAGATCAAAAATGAATATCAAGGTAACCAGCTAAATAATAGCTAATGAAAAAGGTATAATATGCAGAAAACAATAATTATGTCATCAATACTGATTTTATTATTTCTACTTCCCTTCGATTTGAGCCTTAGTCAACAGAATACAAATCAAGCTGACTATGCTAAATTGGTAAAGCAATTGGTAATTATTATCTGGTCACAGCATAATATCGATATTGTCGATAGTATTTTCAGCAATGACTGCATTTACGAAGATGTAGCTGCTAAAAAATTATTGGAAGGAAAAAATGAGCTGAAAGATTTTCTGAAAGAGAATTTTACAGCCATTCCTGACTTTAAAGCAAAATTAACACATGTAATTTCATCCGGTAATTTGGTTGCATGTGAGTGGATAATGACAGGAACTCAAACCGGAGACTTCCCTGAACTTCCTGCAAAAGGTAAGGCATTTTCTGTTAGAGGAGCTTCAATTTGTTTAATCGAAAATAACAAAATTAAAAAATGGACAGATTATTATGATATGTTTGATTTTCTCCAACAACTTGGTGTTGTTAAAAATTCTCAAGATAAACATTAAATAATGACTTCCTTGGCATTTTGCGAAGGAGATAATGAAGAAATATTCGGTAGAAATATTTGGAAAGATGCTTGAAAGGCATTTAAACATTATCACATATTTCATGGAGGATTTATGTACAAATATTTATTGATAACAACCTTGCTTCTTCTATCAATATCTTGTAGCAATAACAAGACAAATGAAGCGGAAAAATATAAAGCTCTTGCCGAGAGATTCTTCAGGGAAGAGTACGGAATTAACCCATCAGTTGTGGATGAACTCGCTGCTGAAGATATCGTCGTAAGTTACCCTAGCTACAAAAGGTTATTTGGTACTTCCAATATTCGTGGACGCAAAGCTGTGAAAGATCTATCCACCGGATTCTGCAGCCGTTGGAAAGAAACTCAGATCACTTTTCACGAGTCTATTGCAGAAAGAAACAGTGTAACTTTGGTCTGGAGTTTTAAGGGTCGAATGGTAGGCTCCCCTTCACCGGATATTCAACCCACCCATAAGATAGAAAGCTGGGGCGGGATTACAATTTACCGTTTTAATAAAGAAGGCAAAATCCAGACAGAATATGGTTTAGAGAGTGATCCCGGTCCTATTGAACGGATGCAAATAGATGATTCTTCACAAAGTAACTAATTCTAAATTAAATATGTGATCATTTATTCAAAACTAAACGGAAATAAAATAATTAAAAAATGGAAGGATTACTATGGCCTGTTCGGTTTTCTTCAACAGCTGGGAATTTTTAAAAATTCTAAGAATAAACACTAGACTTTTTACTCATTATTTAACCGAAAATTTTTAATCCTTATTGTTTAAAGGAATACAAATGAAAAATTCAGAAAAAATTTTTTATGCTTGATCATAACGGTAATAATCTATTTTTTCTCAATTATTGGTGCGAAACTTATAAGACTATTTACAGATTTTTTGTGATTAATCATATTGATAACGATCCCTGTTTACATGCAAATAAAGAACCAACAAAATTATATTGAGCCGCAAAACCTTAATTTAAATTCGGAGGAAGCTGTGAGATTCAAATTTTATAATTTTCCCCTTTTAATATTAATGCTCGTAGTGGAGATCCTGTATGTAGGCAATGTATCTGCTCAAGTGTCACCGCAAACATATCAACGTGATACTCTTATATCGGTCGCAAGGGAATATATACATGTAACACGGTTCTGTGCGTTGATTACGATCGACAGCACCGGAAGTCCGCATGTTAGAACGATGGACCCATTTGAACCTGATGAAAATATGAACATCTGGCTTGGTACAAATCGTTACAGTAGAAAAGTTCAGGAGATCCGAACTAACCCAAAAGTAAATCTTTTCTATACACAAAATAAAGGGGTTGGTTATGTATCTATTATAGGGAATGCAGAACTTGTTGACGATAAAGCGAAAGAATCCGTTTTATGGAAAGATGAATGGAAAAATTTTTATGATAATCAAAAAGAAAATTATATCCTCATTAAAGTAGTTCCTAAGAGACTTGAAGTGCTTAACTACAAAAAGGGTATAACGGGCGATAAAAGGACTTGGAAAACTCCAACAGTTGATTTTAATTTCTAAAGCCTAAGCCATCTATACATCAGATAATTATAAGTTGATAAAGTTACATGACTATCACAAATTAGATTAAGAAATATTCTATCTTTGTAAGTAAATGAACATTCAGATTTTATAAATTTTATGATATAAATAATTTTTGTGATCGGTAAAACTATATTACATTATAGAATACTAAAAAAACTTGGCGAAGGGGGAATGGGTGTAGTCTATCTTGCCGAAGACATAAAACTTAAACGGCAGGTTGCAATCAAGTTTTTGCCGCATCATATTTCGGCAAATGAAGAAGAAAGAAAACGTTTTGAAATTGAAGCGCAAGCTGCAGCTGCATTAAATCATACTAACATTGCAACAATTTATGCAATAGAAGAATATGATGACGATTTGTTTATTGTAATGGAATATATAGAAGGAAAAGAATTAAAAGATATTGTAGGGGCTTATAGCAATAAACCTCTACAAATAATTGATATTATTAATTATGCAATTCAAATTGCCAATGGATTAGAAGCCGCTCATAAAAAAGGAATAATACATAGAGATATTAAATCTTCTAATATAATGGTTACAAATGACGGCAAAGTTAAGATAATGGATTTCGGTTTGGCTAAAGTTAAAGGAGTTTCAAAGTTAACTCAGGTTGGAACTACGGTTGGGACTATTGCTTATATGTCACCGGAACAAACGAGAGGAAATGAAGTTGACAGCCGCGCCGATATATGGTCCATGGGTGTTGTGCTATATGAAATGCTAGCTGGTAAAATGCCATTTCGAGGAGATTATGATCAGGCTATAATATATTCAATACTAAATGAGGAACCGGAACAGATATCTGAAATTGACCCGGCACTTCGACAAATAATCCTTAAGGCGATTGCAAAAAATCCGGATGACCGTTACCAATCGGCAGGAGAAATTACAGAAGAACTGCAGATAATAATGGAAGGTGGAAGGATAAAGAGAAATGCAAAACGTTCAAGACTAATGTGGGCGATTTCGGTTGTAGCATTATTAATTATTTCCGTCGCAATTTATCTTTTTGTATTATCTTCTCAAAACGTTCAAAGAACAAATGCAATTAAAACAATTGCGGTACTCCCCTTTCTTGATTTAAGCCCGCAAAAAAACCAGGAATATTTTTCAGACGGGTTATCTGAAGAATTGATAAATACTCTTTCAAGGAACCGGAAGCTGCGGGTAATTGCCCGTACATCTTCTTTTTATTTTAAAGGGAAAGATTTTGACATTAAAACCATAGCATCAAAATTAAATGTAAAACATATACTTGAAGGAAGTTTGCAAAAGTACGGTAATAATCTTCGTATATCGGCAGATTTGGTAAATACTGAAACTAATGCAACACTGTGGGCAAATACATATGACGGTAAACTGGAAAATATATTTGCTTTACAGGATTCCATTTCCGGTTCTGTTGTTACAGCACTTAATGCAGCTTTGCTGGGAAAAGAAACAATAGTTCCGGAACAAAAAACAGACCCTGAAGCTTACAATAATTACCTGCTTGGAAACCATTTTTATGAACTGCGTGGAAAAGAAAACTTTAAGAGGGCAATAGACTATTATAAGAAAGCTCTTTCGATTGATTCAGGTTACGCACCTGCATGGGTGGGATTAGCCGGAGTTCACAATGCCCAGGCCGATATTGGATATGTGCCTGCAGATGAAGGTTATAACAGAGCCCGCAGGGAAGCTGAAAAAGCAATTGAGCTTAATCCGAAATTCGCAGATGCTTATGCAACACTGGCATGGATAAGTACGTTTTATGATTGGGACTGGAGTGGTGCGGAGAAATCAATCAAGAAAGCATTTGAATTGGAGCCTGAAAATGCAGGTGTTATACATAATGCAGCTAGTTTGAACTTTACATTAGGACGGTTTAATAAAGCAATTACTCTAATCAATCGTTCAATTGAGATTGACCCTTTGAGAACGGTAGGATATTTTTCTTTAGGTATAATAGACTGCTATGCCGGTCTGTATGATAAATCAATTGCTGCATCAAGAAAATGTCTGGAACTGAATCCGCAATATCCGGGCGCGCATCAGCTAATCGGGTTTGCTTATCTTTTGAAAGGGAAACCTGATTCGGCGCTGGTAGAGATGCAGAAAGAAGCCGAACCTTCCTTGCAAATACAAGGGCTTGCTTTTGTTTATTATGATCTTGGAAGAAAGAAAGAAGCGGATGATAAGCTGACAGTGTATATTAAAGAATACCAAAATGATTCGGCATACCAGATTGCAGAAATCTATGCTTATCGAAATGAAAAGGACAAAGCATTTGAGTGGCTTGACAGGGCTTACATGCAACATGACGGCGGACTTGGTGATTTAGTAGGTGATCCGCTGCTTCGCAATATAGTTAAAGATCAGCGATATACAGCCTTCTTGAAAAAAATGAAATTGCCGTTGTGATTTATATTGATGGAAAATGATATTTAAATATTTAAAATGCATCGTAAAAATTAAAAAACTTTTGGGAGGTGCATGTTCTTTATGTATGCAGGATAATTCTGACTCAACTAATAGTTCAATCAGGGATTTTTTGAACAAAATTGAAAAGTAAAAATATTTATTTTTTAGGTAATTAAATCTTAAAAACTTGATTAAGCAGTTCAAATTATACTGTTTATAATATAC
>CAYUVK010000065.1:0-27586 GCA_964448105.1 uncultured Ignavibacteriaceae bacterium | reverse complement strand
TTTTCCAAACCCTGATCATTCGGGTAATAGCTTTTTAATTGATTAAGAATATCAACAGCTTTACTATATTCTTTTAGTTTAATATAAATATCGGTTAGCATGCTAAAAGAATTATAAGGAGAGTTTGTTTCATAAACACTATTTTTTAAATTAGCGATTGCAGGAGGTTCAACTTCGGATGCAATTTTTTTAAATTTATCAAAATCACCTGCATTGTAATAAATAACTCCCACATTATATAAAAGCCTGTAATCCATTCGAATATATTCACGGGGTATTTTATTTTCCATTACATCGAGTGTTCTTAAAGCCATTCTATTATTTTGAAGATTAGCCTGGTAGTACGAAGCAAGCCGGACATAAATATTTCTATAGTTCTGGATAAGTCCGTCTTCCATATCGGTATAAAAAATATTTTTATCATTTAATCCTCTGAATAAAAATTCCGGGCTGTAGTCTTTGGAAATAGTTATACTACTGTAGGATTTTAATAATTCTTTTTGCATCAAAGACACATCCATATAGTCGCTTCTTTCGGGAGCCTTTTGGGGAACAATCCTGTATGTTAATCCTGCGAGCTTTAAATAATCATCCATGCCTATATATGAATCCCTGGAACAGGTGGTAGCAAAGTATATTGGCCTGTCCCAGCTGTTTGATCTTACAATATCGAGAACAGCCATATCCTGAACTCTGATACCTTTAACATTACCAAATTGAATAGTATTCGGAACATTGAAAGAGATTCTTCCTGTTTTTATAACTGATGAATCTGTTACACCAAATTCTTGAATAGCTTCCTTTGAGACGGGTATGGAAACAACATGCGGATCCCATTGAGTAGGTTGGATATTATCTAATTGAGCATCGCTCATCTGGAATTTTACCTTTTTAGCTCCATAAGGTTCGGTATCTTTTAGCTGTTTTAAATACCAATTAGTATTAGCAAGACTTAAGCAGACAACTCTAACATCTCTGCGGACACCCTCAACATATTGA
This sequence comes from uncultured Ignavibacteriaceae bacterium, assembly GCA_964448105.1. Classification (GTDB taxonomy): domain Bacteria; phylum Bacteroidota; class Ignavibacteria; order Ignavibacteriales; family Ignavibacteriaceae; genus CAVQBP01. Next base: position 26,587 of record CAYUVK010000065.1, on the reverse strand, counting down.
AGATACCAAAGGGGAAAAGTATCGTTATCGCCGCCGGTAAAAATGATAGCATCCGGCTTGCAGCTTTGAAGCAGGTTATAAGATAAATCCCAGGGGAGCCAGTTATGTGAGCGATCATGAGTGAAATAATTCATCCGCAGCATGTGAGCAGGCACCAATATAATTAAAAATGCAAGAGTGGAATAGGCTGCGACATTCTTAAACTTAACATCTTTAATTTTTAGAATCATTAATTCTATCAGCTCTTTTGTACCGATGGCAATCCAAATGGCAAAGACAAAGTACGCCCCCGCATAAAAATAATCCCGCTCCCTTGGCTGCGGCTGCTGCTGATTTTGATAAAATGCGGTTAAGTATCCCATAAAAATGAATAGTATTAAAAACCAACTAGCGAGCTTCCAATCCTTTTTGAAAAAGAAATAAATCCCAAGTAAACCCATAAAGAAAGGAATTCCCCAAAGTTCACCCCAATTAACACCGGCATCCTGAACAGTAGATTCTCTTCCTGCGTAGTTCCATAATAAATACCGGGTGAACATATGGGTCACCTGGTAATTCCAGAAGAAATCCAGGTCGCTGGAATAGTTTGCGAAAGTAGGCTGGTGCATCGGATCGTCTGAAAAACGTCTTTTGAAAATCGGGAAATCACCATATTGTTCGCGGTTTAAATAATAAACAAGATCTTTAAAATTATTCGGAGAATTTTCATCCATTGGGGTGTTTTCATTCGACCGGATTATTATCATTGTGTAGGTCGTAAATCCTATCAATGTAAAAAGAAAACAGAGTGCTGCTAAATTAAGAACAGATTTTTTATTTTTCTTTGTCCAGTAAACAAGGTAGAGCAAACCAGCAAGAATGATTATAAAAATTATTAAATTGGTTGATAATTCAGGTCCGCCGATTGCTAATAAAAGTGAGGGAAATAATTTTACTACACCGGGATAAGCAATAGCCAGAACCACTCCTCCAACAGCTAAGGGAAAATAAAACGAATTTTTATTAAATACCTGTTTTCTGAAAATAGCTACAAAAATTGCAGATAAACCAACCATAATCCATTTGAATCTTGAATCAAAAGCTTGATACTCGGCAGTTGAAGGCGGCTGTGAACTTGTTTGTGAGGCCCATAAGATTACTGAAATTAAAGCTAAAACTCCCAAATGTATAAGAAAAATATATCCTGATTTTTTATACATCTCATCATCGGTAATATATTTTTTCATCACAACTACACCGATGAAAGTTAAAATAGCCAGTACACTCATTAGGTGAACACCCGCAGCAATACCAATAATATATGCCATTAAAACTATATATTTTTCATTTCCCGGTGTTCCTGATTTTTCCAGCCACAGCATCATTAACCAAACAATCAGCGCAAATAATAAAGTGCTTAATGCAAAATAGTTCGATTCGGTTGCATTGAACCAGAAAGTATCACAAAAAGATAAAGCTAAAGCACCGATCGCTGCCGATATGTATGTGGTAAGTCTATCCGAGAAACCGGAATATGTTTCTTTCTTATAATGTTCTATTATTCTAATAACAATTAAATAAAGCAGCAAAACAGTAAAAGCTGCGGATATTACCGATACTAAATTAATTCTAAACCCGATGTCGGTTGCGAAAGGAATCATAGAAAAGATTCGTCCGACTAGCAGCCAGAATGGTCCTCCCGGCGGATGAGGAACCATCAAAGAATAAGATGCCGCAGATATTTCTCCCGGATCCCAAAAAGATACCGAACACTGAACTGTTAATAATAATACTATTAACGAAATTAAAAAGACTAATGATCCAATTACTTTACGCAGGGGATCGTTTTTCATATTCTTCCCAAAAAATTAGAGTTTTAATTTATAAAAATGACGGCTTATTTACACTATAAAATTAAAATAGATAAATATATTTAGACGTGTTATAATGCAAAAAGTTATCTTTTTTAATTTTTAAATATTGTGTGCTTAAATGAAATAGCGTACTTTCCAAAATAAAACATTTAAATACCGTCCTTACGGGATTTGGATTTTTGAGGTTTCAGTTTCTATAAATATTTTGTCCCTATGGTATAGATAAACTTCAGGCAATTTTTAATTGTTATAGAAAGAATGCTTAAATGGTCGGCAATGAAGGCAATTCAGCAGTAATAACAATTGGTAAGATTATCCCCTGAGCTTATCCAGGTAAAAATTCAATTGTTCAATCTCTTTTTCGTTAAGATTAGACATAAATTCTTCAATCTCTTTTTCTTTCGGGTCAATTTCGGAAAGAAGTTCAAGACCTTTTTCGGTTATAAATACATCAACATTTCTTCTATCATGCGAACAAATATGCCTGTTAACCAATTCCTTTACTCTTAACTTTTCAACTAATCTTGAAACGTCCGACATTTTATCAAGCATCCGTTCTTTAATTAGCTTAACAGTTGCGGGTTTTGGGTGCTGGCCTCTTAAAATCCTTAAAATATTAAATTGCTGGAGAGTAATATCGTAAGGCTTTAGTTGTTTCGTTTGTTTTTCTGTTATCCAATTGAACGTATAAATAATATTTACAACTGCTTTATGGTATTCATTCTGAAATTTATTTTGTACTATTTCTTCTTCAAGTTTCATGTTAAAAACATATATTATCTTACATGTAAATTTTAATTAAGAAAACAATATGATTTATTCTATATGTATAAGAACATAGCTGTATAATTGTATGGATATATGCCGCCATACTCTGCACTTTTAGTTAGCCTGTCCATCGTAACCCAAATTGATTTCTGATTGCGAGGAAATTCACGGAGTCAATAGAAAATATTGTCTTGGCATCAAATCATTATCAAACTTAATATTTCCCCACAACAGAAACAATGAGATAATTTAAAAAGGGAGAAGACTTTGATGTATGTCTAATCATTTAACAGAATAATTCTAATGATTAGCATCAAGATTATTCCCCCTTGGTTAAATATAAAAGAAGATTATTGAATCAATTCAATTTGTTTATTTTCAATTAAGCCGCTTTTATTACCGAATTTATCAGAAAAAACTAATTCGGATAAATTCTTTCTTTTTCTTTCTGCCAATTCTCTTGCTTTTAAATTTTCCGGAAGTAAATCCGGATTTCCTTTATACCCGACAGCAAGAATTGTAACCGGTTCGTAATCACCCGGTATCTCAAAAATTTCTCTAGCTTGTTCCTGGTTAAATCCGCCCATCTGGTGAACATATAGATCTAATGCAGATGCCTGGAAAGTCAGGTTTGCTATTGCTAATCCGAGATCATGTAATGCATGTTTATTAATTTGATCTGTAGAGTTAACAGTTAGTTTAACAACTGTCAAAATTAATAAGGGAGCATTAACAGCCCAAATTTTATTTGCCGGGTTAAGAGTACCGGCTATTTTATTAAATGTATTTTGATCTTCTTTTGTACCTGCAATAAATCTCCAAGGCTGTTCATTCCGTGAAGACGGAGACCACCTAGCAGCTTCGAATAAAGATATAATTTTATTCTCATCAATTACTTTATCCGAAAATGCCCTGGTGCTGTACCTGTTTTTTATTATTTCATGTAACATAAAAACTTTTAGTCTGGTAGCACAGACTGAAGTCTGTGCTACGGGGTATTTATTTTATTCTTCTTCTTCCTGTTTAACTACTTCAATGTCACAGCTTATATTTATTGTTTTTCCTACAACTGCACCGCCGGTTTCAATCAGGTTGTTCCATTTTAAACCGTAATCAAAACGGTTTAAAGAACCTTTAACATTAAACCCGGCTCTTGTATTCCCCCAGGGATCTTTTATTTGTCCGCCATAAGTAACATCCAGTTCTACAGGCTTTGTTATATCTTTAATTGTTAGGTCACCTGTCAATTTATATTTTTCATCATTAACTTTTTTTACCGAACTACTTTTAAATTTAATTTCCGGGTATTTTTTTACATCAAAAAAATCTGACGAGCGAAGATGATTATCTCTGTCATTATTTCTTGTATCTACACTATTTGCATCTATAGTCAATTCGATTTGGCTGGTTGTCAAATCATCCCCTTCGATTGAAAAGCTGAAATCGAACTTGTTGAATTGTCCTTCAACTTCCGAAATAACCATATGACGAGCTGAAAAACGAATTTTTGAATGAACCCCATCAATGTTCCATGATTGCAATTTTATTACTTCTTCTGCAACACCATTGTTTCTATCCATTGTAAACTCCTTTGATTGTTTTCTTAATTCTACAATATAAATATAAGTTAAAACACTATAAGTAACAACATTTAATGTGATAACATTAACTTGAAATATGTAAATCTTATCGAAACATTCAATTTTGTTAAAAAAAGGGGTTAAATGAAGTATTATTAAAGGGAAATTATCCCAAATAAACCTTTAAATTTTGACTTCTTGAAGAATGTCTAAGTCTTCTCAGGGCTTTTTCTTTTATTTGTCTAACCCTTTCCCTTGTAAGATTAAACATTTCACCTATTTCCTCAAGGGTAGCGGAATTCTCGGAATTAATACCAAAATATAATTTAATAACTTTTGCTTCTCTTTCACTTAAGGTAGAAAGGACACTTTCAATTTCATTTTTTAAAGATTCATTCATCAGTGTAGTATCAGGATCGGGCTGCTTGGTATTAGCAATAACATCCAGCAGGCTATTTTTTTTATCTTCCCCCTGTAAAAAAGGTGCGTCCATAGAAACATGACGCCCGGCCATTTGTAATGTATATGCTATTTCATCCGTTTCCATATCGAGTTCTTTTGCTAGTTCCGAAAGGTTGGGAATCCTATCATATTCCTGTTCAAGCTGACTGTAAGCTTTTCTAACTTTATTTAATGCACCTACTCTATTTAAAGGGAGTCTTACAATTCTAGATTGTTCTGCGATTGCCTGCATAATTGACTGGCGGATCCACCATACGGCATAGGAAATAAATTTAAACCCGCGCGTTTCATCAAATCTTTTAGCGGCTTTAATTAATCCGAGGTTACCTTCATTTATTAAATCGCCTAAAGAAAGTCCCTGGTTTTGAAATTGTTTAGCAACACTTACTACAAACCTTAAATTTGCTTTGGTAAGAACTTCAAGTGCTCGATGATCTCCTTTTTTAATCCTGATTGCCAATTCAATTTCCTGTTCCGGGGTTAACAAATCGACTTTCCCAATTTCCTGTAAATACTGATCAAGAGATTTACTTTCCCTGTTAGTAAATTGTTTTGTTATTTTCACTACTTCTCCCGGAAATATTTAAGGTTATTTAATTTTGTCTATTACTATTTCAATGTAAGATTATTTATCCAAACAGCAAACAGAATAATTAATATATTTTCCTTGCGACTATTACTTCTCAAGATTAAAAATTTAATATCAAAAAATCAAATTATTTTTTAATAATATTAAATAAACTTTTTTTAAAATAATATTATGTAAAAAATTTGTGAAATAAAATTAATTGTCAAAACTCTTTATATGCTTTATTGAAAGATATCATCACTTTTGCTTATCTTTTAATTATTCCAGAAATTAATTCTCGTAAATAATGAAAATTAAATTCTTATTGTATCCATTCTTTTTATGTGCCGTCTATTATTTTGCAGGGTGTACTTCAAAAGAAGTGATAAAAGAAAATCCTGCAGAAAGAAAAGTTGAATCGCTAAAGAAAGATTTAAAAGCAGTCAGCCTTCCGTTTATTATTCCGTCATCAACAAAATTAGATACGGTTATTTTTGATGATATAAACAGGACTGTAACTATAAAATTGAGTAAAGAATTTTCTTATTATCCTTTTAGAGAAGAAAATGTTAAGAATATTTATTCATTGTTTAAATCTTACTTTGGTGAAAAATATAAAGATTACACTTTTCATATAGAGACAATTGGTTATGATATTAAAGATCTGATTCCCAATTTTTACCGGTCTGATTCTACAAAATATGATTACAGCAGAATTCCTCATAAAAAAAATCTTCCTGTAGAAGTACTAAGAAATATCAGCAAAAAATATTTTCCGGTTAAGGGATTATTGAATAAAAATATAGTTCTGTGGGCAAGTCACGGCTGGTATTATGAAAACAAAGAGCAGCGATGGAAATGGCAGCGTGCCAGGTTATTTCAGACAGTTGAAGATTTGCTCCCGTTTTCTTTTGCTCACATATATTTAATTCCAATGCTGGAAAATGCCGGTGCAAATGTTTTTATGCCTAGAGAAAGGGATGTTCAAAAAAATGAAGTAGTAATTGATAACGACAGCTTCATTCCCGGTTCATATATTGAAAAAAATTATGATAAGAATCATCTTTGGAAAAAGGGTTTTGGCAAAGCTTTCGGTTATGGTAATCCACCGTACCCAAGCGGGTTAAATCCTTTTGAACAGGGAACATACAGAATAGTCAGACCTGATTCTGTCAATTCTGCGGAAGTCAGCTGGATTCCTAGTATTCCGCAAACAGGATATTATTCTATATATATTTCTTATGCGTCTTCAATTAATAACATTACCGATGCGCATTATACTGTCTATCATGCCGGGGGAGAAACTGAATTTTTAATTAATCAGCAAATAGGCGGAAAGACCTGGGAATATTTAGGGGAGTTTAAATTTTTTAAAGGATATCATCCGCAAACTGGGAAGGTTGAGTTAACAAATAAAAGCAATGATCTTAAAAATAAAATAGTTTCTGCTGATGCAGTTAGATTTGGCGGCGGCATGGGAATAATTTCAAGGGAAGGAAGTACAAGCGGGAGACCTAAATTTACAGAAGGTGCCAGGTATTGGCTTCAATATGCCGGTATGCCGGATACTTCTGTTTATGATTTAAATGATGATCTAAATGATTATAATGATGATTACCAGAGCCGAGGTGAATATGGAAATTATCTTTATGGAATCCCTTTTGGACCCAACAAAAATAGAAATGTAAAAGGACTTGGCATCCCGGTAGATCTTTCTTTAGCTTTTCACACTAATGCGGGAATTACGAATAATGATACTACTTACGGAACTATGGCAATTTACAGTATCGAAGATTTCGGCACTTCAAAAGTTTTTCCCGATGGAGTATCAAGACTCGTCAATAGGGATCTTTCGGATATAATTCAAACACAGATTGTACATGATATTAGATTGAAATATGATACTACCTGGAACAGAAGAATTCTTTTTAATTCAAAGTATAGCGAAGCTGCCCGTCCAAATGTTCCTTCGGTTTTGCTAGAGCTTTTATCGCATCAAAATTTTCTCGATATGAAATTTGCTCTTGATCCCCGGTTTCAATTTGATGTTTCAAGATCAATTTATAAAGGGATTTTAAAGTTTCTTTCGGTTCAATATAATTTTAATTATATTGTTCAGCCATTACCCGTTACTCACTTTACTTCAAGTTTGAGTAATGATACTGTAACACTAAAATGGGAGCCTGCTCTTGATAAATATGAACCTACAGCCGTACCTAAAAGCTATATTGTTTATACACGAATCGACAACAACGGTTTTGATAACGGACAATTGGTAGAGAATTCCAAAATAAAAATTAAAATAGAGCCCGGCAAAATTTACAGCTTTAAAGTTGCTGCAGTAAATGAAGGCGGAGAAAGTTTTCCGTCTGAAATTCTTTCAGTTTGCAAGTTGCAAAACAATAAGCCGCCGGTTTTGATTGTAAATGGTTTTGATAGAATTGCTCCCCCTGCTTCTGTCAACTCAGGTGATTTTTCCGGATTCTTAAACTTTACCGATGCAGGTGTTCCCTATAAAAATGATGTAAGCTATACAGGTACTCAATATAATTTTGATACTGCTTCACAATTTATCTCAAACGATGCGCCGGGGCATGGTGCAAGTAATGCGGATTATGAAACTACAATTATTGCCGGGAACAGTTTTGATTTCCCTTTTATTCATGGAAAATCTTTAATGGCAAACGGATTTTCATTTGTCTCTTCTAGCAAAGATGCTGTTATGGATTCTCTTGTAAATCTTAAAAAATATAAATTTGTTGATCTAATTCTCGGTGAGGAAAAATCTACTCATTGGGAAAGATCTTATTTTGATTCTATTAATGGGATTCCTTTCCAAACATTTCCTAAAAAATTAATCCGGAGAATTAAACAATATTGTTCTTCAGGTGGGAACCTATTTATATCTGGTGCCTATGTTGCAAGTGATCTTTATTATTGTAAGGATTCTAATAATGTGAAATTTGCTAGAGACTTTTTGAAATTTAGCTGGGATGCGGATCATGCTTGTAAAACCGGTAAGGTGCATTCTGCGGATTTAAATTTTTTACCGGAGACTAATTTCATTTTTAATGTTGAATTAAACGATTCAATTTATGCAGTTGAAGCTCCTGATGCGATTTTAAATACTGATGAAAGCCAGACCGTATTACGATATTCGGAAAATGAATTTGGTGCAGGTATCGCATTTAAAAAAAATTATGGAGTTATTGTTTTCGGTTTTCCTTTTGAAACTATCCTTGGTAATGAAAATAGAAATAATATAATGAAGGCGGTTCTTTTATATTTCCAGTTGCTATAGAATATGATAATTAAGCATTTAATCATGCAATAATGTATACATGCAATTATGCTTGTGCAATATGAAAATGTCATTTGAAAAAATAAAAAAAATGTATAGCCTTATCTTAATAAACTTTTTATTTTAATGAATCGAGATTTTAACCATTTCGAAATTTGAAGGTGTTATAAAATTTTTCTTTAATGTGAATTAATGATTTTAATTAATATAACCTATTATCTCAGGGGATATAAATGAAAATTCATAAATTCCTAATTTTGTTTCTCTCACTGGTTTACTTTTCCTGTTCTACATCTTACAAAAATGTTTTCCCTACCTTAAATGATGGAAAATATGATACCGAATTTCCATATATAAATGCTTCAAAACAACTGGAAGAAATAAGCAATACCATTCAGCGAATAAATTGTATCGCCTTTTATAATTCTTTTCAATTGAAAGAGAATAGTAAAATTAAAAAATCCGATTTAACAACAGATGTAATATGGAAAAATTTAAAGCAAAATATTTTTTATGAAAGGACAAGCTCTGGTACTGCAACTATATTATCAAAAGAAAACGGACGTGTTGCCTTGTTAACTGCTGCGCATGTTGTTAATTTTCCTGATACAATTATTACATACTTTTCAGATAAAAATGGACAGTATACTGATGAAGTCCAAAGCATTTCTATTAAACAGGGTCAGAAAAATTATATTGCCGGTTTTCCAAACGGAAGTGAAGTAAATATTTTATTAATTGATAATGATATAGATGTTGCTTTACTAGGAAAAAGGTTCGATCCTTCTTTTTCAATTACATTAAATGTATTTAATTATAATATAGGTTCTGCAAAAGAATTGGAATGGGGCAGCTTTGTATATTTTTTTGGTTTCCCCTTAAATTATAAGATGATTTCCAAAGGAATTGTAAGCAATCCGTCTATTGATAAAAAAGGGGATTTCCTTATAGACGGGGTTGTAAACAGGGGATTTAGCGGTGGAATTGTTTTAGCAATTAGGGATGGAGTACCAAATTTCGAACTAGTAGGAATAATTCAATGGATGCCTGAAGAAACTGTATCAATACTAACTCCTCCTAAATCATTAAAGGACTACAATGAATTAATTCCTTATAATGGAGATGAATTTGTTGACCAGTTGAAACAGTATAAATATGGCATAACAAGAGTAATTTCAATTGAGGTTATAAAAGATTTTATAAGGAAAAATAAAAGCTATCTTAGTGAAAACGGATATCACCTAGAGAACTTTTACTAATCGGTTGTTCCTAAAAAATTAACTTTAAGCTTAAATGAATTTTATAAAATATGACTCCCCATCAATCAAGAAATTTTCTACCAAAGAGAGGAGCTGTCAAAACTAGATTCTATTCCATCCAAAGCCTGTGAATGAGCATGCAATTCATTCAGCTTATGAATGATAAGCAAGATTGCTTTTCTCTTCTCTTCGATCAAATCGGTAATAAAAGAAGATATTTCAGGTAAGTTGCATTCAGATACAACGCTTTCGTAAAAACGTACCATTGCTGCTTCTTTTCTTAATGCGTCGCTTAACATTGCACATGTATTCCGGCAGGTATGCATACACTTTATTTCGTCTTCGTTCATATTTACCTCAACTACAAGGTTATTTTAATTATTTTTTATACTTGTAAATCTAATGGCTAACTTGTATTGATTCTGAAATTAATTTTTTCCCTATTTCTAAAGCCTGTTCATTTAAAGGAATTAAATGATGATGTCTTTCCGGGAGAACTTTTTTTAATGCCTGAATTATATTTTCTATTTTAACAATTGGCCGTTTTTCTAAAAATGCACCGACCATTATCATATTCGCAACTTGTTTCTTCCCTAATTTTTGTGCTTCCTCATTTGAATGAATACCAACTACATCAATATCGGAACGCTTGGGCGGATTGATAATTGTTGATTCTTCATACATTAATAATCCACCGGCTTTAACGCTCTCTTCAAACTTTTCTAAAGATGGTTGATTAAGAATTATTGCAGAATCAAACTTTGAAATTATCGGAGAACTTATTCTATGTGATGAAACAATAGTAATACAGTTTGCAGTTCCGCCTCTCATTTCTGGTCCGTAAGAAGGCATCCAGCTTACTTCTTTATTTTCGATCATTGCAGCATAAGCAATTATCTGCCCCATAGAAAGAACGCCCTGTCCTCCGAATCCTGCAAAAATTATTTCATGTTCCATTATTGATACCTATTATTAATTTTTAGGGACTTTTATATCACCTAGCGGATAAAGCGGAAACATATTTTCTTCGAGCCATTTATTAGCCTCAAGGGGTGTCATTTTCCATCCCGACGGACAATTGGATACAACTTCTATAAATGATGTCCCTTTTTTCAGATCTTGATTTTCGAATCCTTTTCTTACAGCTTTTTTCAATTTTCTTACCGAATTAGCATTATGAACTGCCTGCCTGGTGACATAATAAGCACCGGGTAGATTAGCGATTAAATCAGTAATTTTTAAAGGATAACCAATTGCAGATGCATCTCTACCGTAAGGTGAAGTTGATGTTACCTGCCCTAACAAAGTAGTTGGAGCCATCTGCCCGCCTGTCATTCCATATATTGCATTATTTATAAAAATGATTAATACATTTTCGCCACGATTTACAGTATGAATTGTCTCCGCTGTACCAATAGCAGCAAGATCTCCATCACCTTGATATGAGAATACATATCTGTCAGGCAGTATTCTTTTAATTCCTGTAGCAACTGCACTTGCTCTACCGTGTGCAGCTTCCTGCATATCAATATCCATATAATTGTAAGCAAATACCGAACAACCTACAGGAGCAACACCGACAGTTTTTTCCTGAATTCCCATCTCTTCAACAACTTCCATTAAAATTCTATGGACGACACTATGGCCGCATCCCGGACAATAATGGAATACGGTATCTGTTAAAGTTGAAGGCTTTTTGTAAACAACTTCAAGTTCTTCTAATTTTAATTCACTTTCCATAAGTTCACCTTTTTAATAGGCTTTAGAATATTAAACTTCGCTTAAATGTTTTTCAAGAAGAAGCTCAATTTCTTCCACAACATCTTCCGGGGAAGGAATCATTCCTCCCATTCTTCCTTTATAGTGAACAGGACATCTTCCGTTAGCAGCTAATGCAACATCTTCAACCATTTGTCCCGCATTCATTTCAACTGTAAGCATGAATTCAACTTTCAATGCTAATTCCGAAATAATTTTTTTAGGGAAAGGATAAAGAGTAATTGGTCTGAGTAAACCAACCCGTAGACCTTTTTCCCTGGCAATATCAACTGCTTTTTGACAGATCCGTGATGAAAGTCCAAATGCAACCAAAAGAATTTCTGCATCCGAAGTAGAGAATTCTTCATATCTAACTTCTTCCTGTATCTTTTTATATTTTTCCTGCAGTTGAATATTTATTTGTTCCATTCTTTCAGGTTCAATAAAAAGGGAAGTGATGATATTTCTTTTTCTATCCTTTGTTTTGCCTGTTGTAGCCCAAGGATTTTTTGTATAAGGCAAGGAACCTTCGGGCGGAAGAGCTACTTTTTCCATCATTTGACCTAATGCCCCATCAGCTAAAATCATTGCAGGGTTTCTATATTTTTCAGCAAGCTTAAAAGCATCAAAAACAAAATCTGCCATTTCTTGTACGGACGCAGGAGCTAATACAATTAAATGGTAGTCTCCATGTCCGCCTCCTTTCACAGCTTGCCAGTAATCACCTTGTGAAGGTTGAATTGTTCCAAGCCCGGGACCTCCGCGGTTAACATTAACAATTAAACATGGAAGTTGTGCTGAAGCAATGTATGATATTCCTTCCTGCATTAGGCTTATACCGGGTGATGAAGAGGAAGTCATAACTCTCGCACCGGCACCGGCCGCACCATAAATCATATTTATTGATGCCAATTCACTTTCAGCTTGAACAACAACTCCAGCACGCTTAGGCATTTCTCTAGTAAAATATTCAAGCACTTCAGATTGAGGAGTAATCGGGTAACCAAAGTATGCATGAATTCCGGCTCTTATTGCAGCTTCAGCAAGAGCTTCATTTCCTTTCATCAAACGAATATCTTCGTTATTAATTAAAACTTTTTTCATTTGCTTATCCCACTTTATTGAACAGATAATTAAACTGCTTTTTTCAATACTGATTTTGGCTGCCGGTAAACAGTGATTGCAACATCGGGGCAAACCAAAGCGCAATTAACGCAGCCCGTGCAGTTATCCTGGACTAATTCCGCAAAGCGATAACCTTTAATATTGATCCGAGCAGATAAGCCGAGACTAGATTGAGGACATGCAGTAATGCATAACTCACAACCCTTGCATATGTCCCTATCTATTACTACTGTTCCCCTTATCATGGTTAAACTCTTTTTTATTATTTGATATTTTAATTAAGTCTGTTGGACAATATATATGCCACTTTCACGTTTTTAATTTTTCCCTAAAAATTCCCAATATTGTCGCAAACGGAATGTATTGGATTGCCATAAATAAGAATGAAATTATGATTCATTCTCTTAATTTAGAGATTGTCAAATAATTACACAGTAAAAAGCAAGTTTGTAATTGTAGAAAAAATCAACAATTTACTAAGGGAGATGGGTGTTTATTATGACCTTTCTGATTATATTGATAATCCTCAGAGACTTTGATTAATAGATAATAATTTTATTAAAAAAGATTCATTTAATTCATACAATATATTTTAAGATTTGAGCAATTAAGTAATAAAACATTTAATAATCGTTTTACAAAAACGTTCTGAATTAAAGTATTGATTTATTTTTAACAATATATTTATTATTGCTCGCAAAAATCACAGCATTTTTATTGAAAAGGTGACTACATTAAACTAAATTGCATACATGATAGAGAAAATTTTTTTTACAAAGATGAGCGGTGCCGGAAATGATTTTATCGTAATTGATAGAAGTAAATATCCGGATTTATTATTAAATCCTGATATTATTTCTAAATTATGCAATAGAAGAAACGGCATTGGAGCAGATGGTGTTATCACTTTATCGGATTTTAATTTTAAAATGGATTATTATAATGCGGATGGTTCTACTAAAACATTGTGCGGTAACGGTGCTAGATGTGCAATCAAGTTTGCACAATCCAGCAACAGATTGAAGAACGGTAAAGCTTCTTTTGTTTCTAACGATGAAGCTTATTCCGGGGAAATTTTAGATGGTGAAAAAGTAAAATTTAATTTGAACAAACCTAAGAATATTAAAAGCAATTTAAACATTAATGTAGCAGGTCAAAATTTAAATTATTATTTTTCGGATACCGGTTCACCCCACGTTGTTATTAAGATTGAAGATATACTTAAAGATCCGTCTGATAAAAATTCTTTTTATACAGAAATTGATAAAGTCCCTGTTGTTGAAATAGGTAAAGAAATTAGGTATCATAATAATTTTTTACCTGGCGGAACAAATGTTAATTTCATTAAAATTGTTAATAGCAGACTTGAAATCCGTACATATGAAAGAGGAGTTGAAGATGAAACTCTTGCATGCGGAACAGGTGCCGTAGCCTCAGCAATTATAGCATCTTTATTTCATGAGTTGAAACCTCCTGTTGTTTTATTAACAAAAGGAGGAGATAAATTAGTAGTGGATTTTAAATTTGAAAATAATGATATAAAAAATTTATCTTTATCAGGCCCGGCAAAAATAATTTATTCAGGTAATTTTTTATTAAATACTTTTTCTTAAACATTGGAGAACAAATGTCTAAAGTTATATTTAATATTCAATATGAAGTTAATCCAGCAAAGAGAGATGAATATTTAGGGGTTGTAAAAGAACTTAAAAATCTGCTTAAAGCAGAAGGACTGGAAAGCTATGCTGTTTATGAAGTTAAAGGAAAACAAAATCATTTTCAGGAGGTATATACTTTTACTTCTCCCGAAGCTTATGAACAATTTGAGGATGATCAAGACGAAAGAACAAATATTCTTATTAATAAGTTAAATGACCTCACAAAGAACAATTCTACAAAATATACAACTCTTTACGAAATAGTTGAAAATTAATTATAGTGGCACTAAAGCCGCTTTTAATCCCGTTTCAATTAATGAATAAAAAAATTCATACAATATATATTTGGTCGTTTTTTATCATGGGAATTCTTGTAACTGTATTGCTCGGAATAAACGGTTACCAGTATTATTCAACTTCGGTTGAAGAAAGAGTTTTCTTGGCGCAGCATGCAATGTTAAAACCCAGCGGAATAATTGGGCATGGTGTCGGTATTTTGGGCTCTTTAATGATGATAGTTGGTGTAGCTGTTTACATGGTTAGGAAAAGGATTAGAATATTCTTAAAGTTCGGATATTTAAAAAATTGGCTTGAGTTTCATATCTTTTTGTGCAGCCTGGGGCCCGTGCTGGTTTTATACCATACAGCTTTTAAATTCGGCGGAATTGTTGCCGTAAGCTTTTGGAGCATGGTCGCGGTTGTATTAAGCGGTATTGTTGGAAGATTTTTATATGTTCAAATTCCTCATACCATACAAGGGCAGGAAATAAGTTTAAAAGAACTAAATGAAATGAATGAAAATTTAACTCTGCATTTAAAGAATAATTTGAAAGTAAATGAAAACCTTATTTCAAAGCTTAACGAATTGTCATCACTGGATAAATATAAGCGTATTAAATTTAGTACCAGTTTTATTTTTCTAGTTAAAGATTATTTCAATATAAAAACTCTTTTGAAAGAACTTAAAGTAGAATTGAAAAAATTAGGATTAAACCGCAAACAATATTCCGAAATTATTAAAACATCAAAATCCAAGCTGGTTATTTCAAAAAGAATCGGAATGCTTCGCACAATGCAGAAATTTTTTAAATACTGGCATATTGTACATTTGCCTTTTGCAATTACTATGTTTGTTATTATGTTTATACATGTAGGTGTCACTATTGCTTTTGGATATAAATGGATTTTTTAAATAGGAGAGCAAGATGAAATTCAAACCGCTATATGCTTATTTAAGTTTAGTTGTTATTTTGGTTGTATTTTTGGTAGTATTCACTCAAAAAAACAACAACCAATCTACAACAGATATTGCCAACCAGGAAATACCGAATGATGATATACATAAAGGACTAAAGAATGGCGAAGCTCCGAATAAAAGCAATGTTTCTGCCGATATAATTCGCAAAATGGAAGAATTGAAAAAAGCTGCTGAAGAAAATCCAAATGATACTTTGAAGCTTAAAGAATATGCGGATTTTCTTACCGAAGCACATAAACCTGATGAGGCAATTCCATATTATCAAAAAATTTTAAAGGTTAATCCTAAAAGAACGGATATCCTCTTTTCGCTTTCGTTTATATATTACAACAAACAGGATTATAATAAATCTGAAGAACTAACTAATAAAATATTATCATATGATAAAAACAATCCTTTAGCTTTATACAATCTTGGAGCTATTTCCGCTACAAAAGGTGATAATGAAAAAGCTAAAGATATCTGGAACAAGTTAATTGAAAAATATCCAAATGCTGAGGCAGCAAGAGCAGCTAAACAATCTTTAGAAAATTTGAAAAATTAAAATATTGTTGTATCTCATTATGTAAAATTTGCAGGGTAATTACAAATTTATTTATAATCAAAGGGCATTTTACATTTCTTCATTTTGATACTGCGTTAAATAACGAATTTATATTTTAGCATAATAATTGCTTTTATATAAATTTTAAAAATTCCTTAAAATTCAAATTACACATCTCATTGATGGAAGTATTTCTAGAAAATACGGCTAGTTATTTTATAATTTTTTTGATGATAGGTTTCATTCTTCTTTATTACCAGCAAAAGAAAAAGAAAAAATCCTTATCTACTTATGAAAAAATAGAAAGGGCAAAGGAACTAGGATTTCATGAACCTGTTTCTCTTCACCCGGTAGTTGATGCAGAAATATGCATCGGAAGCGGTGCGTGCATTACCGCTTGTCCGGAAAGAGATATTTTCGGCTTGGTGGATGGTCATGTAAAAGTTATCAATGCATCAAGATGCGTTGGTCATGGAGCATGTTTTCATGCATGCCCTGTTCAGGCAATTACTTTATGCATCGGGACTGAAAAAAGAGGAGTAGAGCTTCCCCATGTATCACCTAATTTTGAAACAAATATCCCCGGATTATTTATTGCCGGTGAATTGGGTGGAATGGGATTAATAAAAAATGCCGTTGAACAGGGAAAACAAGCTGTTGAAAACATATCAAAAAAAATTAAAAGAACTTCGCAAGCAGAATATGATTTAATAATTGTCGGTGCCGGACCTGCCGGAATATCCGCATCCCTTGCTGCTAAAAAAAATAATTTGAAATATTTAACAATCGAACAGGATAATCTTGGCGGAACGGTATTTAGCTTCCCCCGGGCAAAAATTGTAATGACCTCGCCAATGGATCTTCCTCTTTACGGAAAAATAAAATTGTCTGAAACTTCTAAATCTGAATTACTGAAAATGTGGGAAGACGTTTTAAGCAAAAATAAAATTGTAATTCATGAACAAGAAAAAGTAGAAACTTTACAAAAGACAAATAATCTTTTTGAAATAAAAACTAATAAAAATACTTACAAATCCAATACAGTTCTACTTTCTATAGGAAGAAGAGGTTCGCCAAGAAAGTTAGGAGTTCCCGGTGAACAAAAAGAGAAAGTTTTTTATAGATTACTTGAACCTGAGCTGATTAAGAATAGTAAAGTGCTTGTGGTAGGAGGGGGAGACTCTGCAATAGAATCAGCTTTACTTTTAACCATCGAAAATAATGTTATAACTATTTCTTACCGGGGTAATTCTTTTTCAAGACTTAAGCCAAAAAATCTTGAAAAAATAAATGAAGCAGTATCCCAGGGAAAAGTAAAAGTATTTTTCAATTCTAATGTTAAAGAAATAAAAGACAAATCTATTTTACTTTCGGTAAATGATAATAAAGAGATAAAACAAATAGAAAATGATCTCGTATATATTTTTGCAGGTGGTATTCTCCCCACAATGTTTCTTGAGCAGATAGGGATTAGGATCACCAAAAAATTTGGCGAAGCAATCTTATCGCATAAAAATTAAATATAGAACTTACAGAAAAATTTTAAGGAGCTTACTGTAGTTGCCCAGTAAATCAAGCAAAGAATATTTGTTCAAAGCTCTTTTGATTGTTACCTTGGCTCTTTTTGCAGGGTCTTTTTACCCATTATTCGGCCAAATTTCCCCTGGAGATTTAACAACAGCACACTCAAAAATTGAAGGAATAAGCAACTGTACTAAGTGTCATGTTTTAGGAGAAAAAGTTGAAAATTCAAAATGCCTTGATTGTCATACAGAAATAAAGAATTTAATGGAAAAAGGAAAAGGATACCATTCCAGTTCCGATGTAAAGGGGAAAGACTGTTTCAAATGTCACAGTGAACATAATGGCAGAGATTTCAGGATAATTAATTTTGATCCTAAAGCGTTTGATCATAATAAAGCAAGTTATAATCTAAGCGGAAAGCATGCAGAAATTGACTGCAACGAATGTCATCAACCTAAGTTTATTTCAAACCTTAATTTAAAAAGAATAAAAGACACTTACCTCGGTTTAACTGAAAATTGTTATACATGCCATGAAGATTTTCATCAAAATACTCTAGGCAATAACTGCGGGTCATGTCATAATACGATAAGTTTTAAACCAGCACCTAAATTTGATCATTCATCAGCGGTGTTTCGTTTAACCGGGGCACACGAAAAAGTTGAATGTGTAAAATGTCATATAAAAGAAAAAAGAAACGGCAAGGATTTCCAGGTATTTAAAGGAGTATTATTTGAAAGCTGTGAATCATGTCATCGAGATGTTCATAAAGGAAAATTTGGTAAAGATTGTACAAACTGCCATTCAACATTATCATTTAAAGATATAAATAGGAAAGAATTTGATCATAATAAAACAAACTTTCCGCTTAGAGGTGCTCACGCAAATATTAAGTGTTCGGGTTGCCATGGAAGTAATTTAATTTCTAAGCCAAAATTTGCAAAGTGCACTGACTGCCACAAGGACTCTCATTTCGGTGAGTTTACGGTTAATAAGGTAGTTAGAGATTGTAAAGATTGTCATTCTGTCGAGAGTCTTAAAATTACAAGCTTCACAATAGCAGATCATGGCAAAATTAAATTTGTATTAACCGGTGCACATTTGGCCGTTCCTTGTCAATCGTGTCATTATCAAGAAAAAGTTAGACAATGGCATTTCAAAAATATTGGTTTGAGTTGTATTGATTGTCACCATAATGTTCATGGATCGGAAATAGAAGAAAAGTTTATGCCCCAAACTGATTGTACTTCATGTCATTCAACGACAGATTGGAAAAAAATTTCCTTTAATCATGATCGTACAAATTTTAAACTTGAAGGAAAGCATCAAAACGCTAAATGTAAAGAATGTCATGAAAGTAAAACCGAAGAAGGTAAAGTTAAGTTCAAATTTGTTTCCCTGAAATCTAATTGCCAAATATGCCATCGCGATGTTCATTTCGGGCAATTTAATTCGGAACAAAAGGGTGATGAGCCGGTTTGCGAAAACTGCCATGGATTTGATAATTGGAAACCGGTGAAATTTGATCATGAAAAAACCATATTTCCTTTAAAAGGCGCTCACGAAAAATTATTGTGTTCGGCATGTCATAAAAAAGTTTCAGAAAATGAAAATGTATTTATCAAATATAAATTAAGAGATTTTAAATGCGCTTCCTGTCATTCATAATATTTTTGTTAATAGGAACCATCTATTTATTTCCTCAATCTCCACACGGGAAAAATTTAAAAATTGATTGCGCTTCCTGTCATGAATCGACTGACTGGAAGATAATTCCTAAACAAATAAAATTTGACCATAACAAAGAGACTTTTTTTAAACTAACCGGGCAACACATAGAAGTTAACTGCAAATCATGTCATAAAAGCTTAATTTTTTCTGAAGTTAAAACAGAATGTATTTCCTGTCATAAAGATGTTCATCAAAATTCATTAGGACCGGATTGCGGAAGATGTCATACAACAAATACATGGATTGTCTCTAATATTATTCAAATACATCAAAATAGTCGTTTTCCTCTTGTTGGAGTTCATTTAAATGTTGATTGCCGGAGTTGTCATTCCGGTTACGATAACTTAATTTTTCCTCCTCAAAGTATCTCATGTTTTAGTTGTCATTCCAAGCAATATTATACGACAACATCACCTAATCATGTTCAATCAAATTTTTCTACAGACTGTCAAGATTGCCATAGTTTGACGAGTTTTACCTGGGGCAACACTAACTTTAATCATAGTTTCTTTCCTTTGGTGGGAGGACATAATATAGCAAATTGTTTTAATTGCCATAAGCAGGGAACTGGTTTTAAAGGTTTAACAACCGATTGCTATCCTTGTCATAATCAACAGTATTTACAGGCAAAAAACCCTGATCATGTTCAGGCAAAATTTTCAACTGCCTGTCAAGACTGCCATAATATTTACAGCTTTACTCAAGCAACTTTTAACCACAATACAACAGGATTCCCCTTAACAGGTGCTCATTCTTCGGTTTCTTGTCAATCGTGCCACGCAGCTGGTTATACAAATACATCAAGCGACTGTTACTCATGTCATAGTAATGATTTTGCAGGCACAACGGATCCGAATCATGTTACTCAGGGATTTCCACATATTTGTTCACAATGTCATTCAACTACAAATTGGAGCGGAGCAACATTTGATCATAGCACAACCGGTTTTGCATTAACCGGAGCACATGCTGCAACCACTTGCCAGTCATGTCATTCGACAGGATATACTAATACTCCAAGTGATTGCTATTCATGTCATGGTCAGGATTTTGCAAATACAACTGATCCAAATCATGCAGCTCAAGGTTTTTCACACGATTGTTCACAATGTCATTCAACTACAAATTGGAGCGGAGCAACATTTGATCATAGCACAACCGGTTTCGCATTAACCGGAGTGCATGCAACAACTACTTGTCAATCATGCCATACGTCTGGTTATACAACTCCGCCGCCAACAGCATGCTATAGCTGTCATCAGTCTAAATATCAGGGAACAACAACTCCAAATCATACGGCTGCTGGTTTACCTCAAACCTGTCAAGATTGTCATAACACTACAGCTTGGACACAATCGACATTTAACCATACAACTACAGGATTTACTTTAACAGGTGCCCATGTATCTTCGGATTGTTCGTCCTGTCATAAAGGAACCGTAACAGGTTTAACAACCGACTGCTATTCATGTCATAGTCAGGATTTTACAAATACAACAAATCCAAATCATGTTGCTCAAGGATTTTCGCATGATTGTTCACAATGTCATTCAACAACAAACTGGGGTGATGCAAACTTTAATCACAGTACAACCGGTTTTCCACTTACAGGAGTGCATGCCAGCACTACTTGTCAATCTTGTCATACAACGGGTTATACAACTCCGCCGCCAACTGTATGTTATAGCTGTCATCAGTCTAAATATCAAGGGACAACAAATCCAAATCATACGGCTGCTGGTTTACCTCAGACCTGCCAAGATTGTCACAACACTACAGCTTGGACACAATCAACATTTAACCATACAACTACAGGATTTACTTTAACAGGTGCCCATGTATCTTTGGATTGTTCGTCCTGTCATAAAGGAACCGTAACAGGTTTAACAACAGACTGCTATTCATGTCATAGTCAGGATTTTGCAAATACTACAAATCCGCCTCATAGTGCTCAAGGTTTTCCGCATGATTGTACTCAATGTCATTCAACAACAAACTGGAGTGGAGCTACATTCGATCATAGTACAACAGGATTCCCATTAACAGGTGCACATGCAAGTGTATCATGTCAATCATGTCATACATCAGGTTATACGACTCCGCTATCAACTACCTGCTATGATTGTCATACAACTGATTATAATAATACTAATAATCCGCCTCACCAATCGGCGGGCTATCCGACGGATTGTACTCAGTGTCATACAACTACTGCATGGTCACCTTCAACATTTAATCATACACAGTATTTCCCGCTTACGGGAAGCCATAATGTGTCTTGTGAAAGCTGTCATCAAACAATTTCTAATTTTGCAATTCATTCTTGTAATGCAACTTGTCATAAAAATGCGCACCACCAGAATGAGGATTGTTATTCGTGTCATAAAACAGGTAGGGGAGATTAATAAAAAATTTGAAATATATGTTTATGAATAAGAAGAATATGAAAATACATTATTTAATTTATATTTTAATTTTTTCATCTACTCTATTATTTGCAAAAGCAAATTTGATTAAAAAAGAAGGAAAAATTTCATTTATTACCTCGCAAAATATTTACGTAAGATTTGAAAATACAGATGGTATTTCTGTTGGCGATACAGCATATCATATTCATAATGAAAAATTTGTTCCGGTTATGGTGATTCAATTTTTATCTACAGTTTCTTGTTCCGGAAGAAAAATTGGTAATACAGATTTAAAAATAGGTGATAATGTTTTTGTTTGGTCTATAAATGATGAACCTAAAATTTTAACTTTAAAAAGTACCGGGAACGAAAAAGATTCAAATTCAGTTAATGATACCGCTCAACAGAAAGTCAAGAAAGATAAGTTTAAATCTCCGGCACATCGGTTTAATTTTTACGGCAGTTTTACTGCAAATTCTTTCTCAGGCTTTGCCAACTATGCAAATAGTGTTGGAACACAGAGCTGGTGGTATTCACTCAATTTACATGCAGAGAATATTGGCAGCACGCCATTCTCTTTTACAAATTATATGAACTTCTCTTATTTAACTTCGGATTGGAGCAATATAAAATCTAACGTCTTTAATAAAATAAAAATTTATGATTTATCAATAGGTTATAAAGTAAATAGATTTGGCGTTTGGTTGGGAAGGCATATGAACAATAGTATTTCTAGTGTCGGCCCTATTGATGGATTACAAGTTGAAAAAGGGTTCGGAAACTTTGCTGTTGGTGGAGTTATTGGATCCAGGCCTGACTTTTTACATATGGGACTTAATTCAAATTTGTTTGAATACGGTGCCTACCTAAATAGATTAGATACAATTAGTCATAGACAAATGCAAAGCACCATTGCAATTTTTCAGCAATCAGATCATGGTAAAACAGACAGAAGATTTCTATATTTTCAACATAATAATAACATAGTAAATAATCTGTATGTCTTCTTTTCATCTGAAATAGATCTTTTTAAATTACAGAATAATAAAGCAAAAAGTGATTTCTCTTTAACAAGCCTATATCTGTCAACACAGTACACTCCTGTAAGACCATTGACAATTAATTTATCTTATGATGCAAGGAGAAGTGTTATTTATTATGAGACATTCAAAAGTTTGTATGATAGTCTTTTTGAAAATCAACTAAGACAGGGATTTCGTTTGAGTTTTTTCATTAGGCCTTTTACCGGTATATTTATAAATTTGGGTGGGGGTTACAGTTTTCAAAAGGGAGATATTAAGCCATCCAGGAATTTTAATGTTTCTATCACTAAATCAGATATTCCTTTGCTTGATATTTCTGCTAGTCTTACATTCAACAGAATCTTTAGTAATTATCAATCCGGATCTGTTTATGGTATTACTTTAAGTAAGTTTATTCGCATTAATTTTACAAGTATTTCAGCCGGGTTTTCGAAGTTAAATTACAATTTTGGAGGTTTTACAGGTAATTTAGATCAAAAAATTGCAACGGTACAGATTTCTACCAGACTTATAAATAAAGTGTACTTCAATATTTATTACGAAGGCGATTTTGAAGGGAAAACTACCTATGGAAGATTTATGGCCGGAATTAATTATAGGTTTTAACAAGTATATAAAACTGTTGTATGAAATGATTAAAAAAAGAAGAGTAAGACTTATAGAATACGGAAATGTATTTTAATAACTTAGCATCTTTATCACTAGTGCGAAAAGCTAAGCAATCTATTCAAAGGTTATAGTAAAAGAAGATCATTTTTTCCGAAATAAATAATATTTTAATAAATACATTCCAATTATATTTACATTCCCAAAACCTTCGTCATAGTTTTACGGTTTCATTAAATAATAATAATAATGAAAATTTTTTTTGTAAAATTTAATAAAGTGATTTTTATGAAGTGACATTTCAAAACGAATCAACTGATAATCGATTCCTTATTGGTTTCACACAACGGTTTTAGATAATTTGCAATCGTAACAAAAATCATTTTTTATCACACGGAGGTTCTATGTGCAGAAAATTATTCTATGTTTTACTGTTTCTTTTACTTATTCCATTTTCAATTCATTCGCAGGATATAAAAAGAACAGGCGGTTATGCACGGTTTTTAAGTTTAGGCAGCAATCCTTATATAATTGACCCTGAAGCAATAAAAGTAAACCCTGCGTGGGGTAATTATTATTATGATTTTTTATGGGGAGATATTGGATCAAATGCAGGTGCAGATTTCGGCAATTCTAGCAATGGACAATTTGCGGGAGTTAACTTTGCATTTAACAAGAATTTTACTCTTGGTATGATGTTAACAAGAAATGACTTTAACACTTTTTCTATTGGCAAGCTTGATCCTTTATCGCAACTTGGTTCAGGTTTCGGAGTTATACAGGAAGTCCCGGGTGCAATTGCATTAAATAATAATCTTGAAATTTTTTCTTCTTTAAAGCTACGTAATTTGATTTTAGGATTAGGCATTGCTTATGCTGCTTCTAAAAATAATACTAAACTGCCTAATGCTGGAGAAACGGATATTACAGCAAGCCAATTAGGAATAAATGGTGGAATTATCGCGAACTTCAAGAAAAATTTATTACTTGATGCCGGAATAAGTTTTATTTTTCCCAGCGCAAGTGATCAGCCGCCGGTTCCTGCTTTTAAAACAAGTGCATCCCAGACTATAATTGGAATTAACGCTAGATTATTCTGGCGGTATTCTGAAAAACTAAGATTTGTACCTGCATTTTATTTTATAAACGCAACAGGCAGTCAGGAAGTAAACGGACAGTCAGGTGATCTGAATTCTTTAACGTCTTTAGGGTTTGGTTTCGGAATTGAGTATACTATTGGAGATTTCCTTTTAGTTGGAGGTCCGGGATTTAATAGTAATTCATGGAAAATTCCTTCTATACCAGGAAGTCAACCTGAACTTTCCAATTCGTCATTTGTTTTTCCAATCTGGAATTTAGGTGCAGAATGGACAGTTTTAGATTGGCTGATAGCAAGAATGGGTTATACTGCTTCAACAAGCAACAATACAACTCAAACCGGCTCTGGTTCGGTATTAGTAAGGGAAAGCACCATAACTCAATATTCTCCGGGAATAGTAACATTAGGGTTGGGTTTAAGATTCGGAGATTTTTCTTTTGATACAACTATTAATAGCGATGTTTTAAGGCAAGGTTTTGGAAACATCGGAGGAGGGAGAACTTTTGCTTATATCTCAACAAGTTATGCGTTTTAAAAGATTTAAGTTGAGATTTCAAAATAGATTTGGAGTTCCTTTAAAGTCTTAAAAATATTGAAAAGTATTTAATTTTTTGTGCAATTACTAAGTGCACTTTAAATTATATATAACTTAGGCAAATATTTGATTATAATTTCTCGCTGGTAATATTTTGATTTTTTTTAATTGAAATTTTGTATAATATTTAATTTTAATCCTCAAAAAATTTTTATAGTAATTAATCATAAAAAAATAGTAAAATGTTCGAATATGTAGGTGCATTACACATGCACTCGACTTTTTCAGATGGTTCCGGGAAGGTAAAAGAGATTGCCAAGTATGCCGATGAACTCGGGTTGGATTATATCATTTTAACAGATCATAATACTCTCAGGGCATTAAAAGAGGGTTATGAAGGATGGTATGGCAATACTTTACTTTTGGTCGGCTGTGAAATAAATGATAAAGAAAATAAAAATCATTACCTGGCTTTTGGGATTGAAGAAACATATTCAACAAGGATGTCCGCTAAAAATTATGTGAAAAAAGTTAAAGAAGCAGGCGGTATAGGATTTTTAGCTCATCCCCATGAAAAACGAACTCACATGAAAGAGCATCCCCCTTATCCGTGGATTGAATGGGATACTGAAGATTTTACAGGGATTGAAATATGGAATCATATGTCGGAATGGATGGAAAATTTAACAGAACAAAATAAATATCAGTCTTTTATTCATCCTTTAAAAACAATTGAAGCACCACCCACGGAAACATTAAAGGTTTGGGATCAATTGAATTTAAAGCGAAAGGTTATTGGGATTGGCGGAGTTGATGCACATGCTCATAAATATAATTTGCTGGGATTTTTAGAGGTTGAAATATTTCCTTATAAAGTTTTATTCAAATCAATTAGAACCCATATTTTGTTAAATGAAAAAATTGAAAAAGGGAAAAGTGAGAGTCACTTGACTAAAGCAAAAGAATTAATATATACTGCTTTGAAGGAAGGCAGATGTTTTATTGCAAATGACTATCACGGTGATTCCAAAGGATTTAAATTTTTTGCGGAATCTGCTAACATTACATATCAAATGGGAGATGAGATAAAAAGAAATAATAATATAAATTTTAAAGTATCAGTGCCGCAGAAATCAGAAATAAAATTATTCAGAAGCGGTAAAAAGATTGAAACAATTGAAAGCGATAAAGCCGAATTTAAAATTACCAGGAAAGGTGTATACCGCGTTGAAGTCTATTTAAATGAAAAGGCGTGGATTTATTCAAATCATATTAGGGTTGTTTAATTAAAAATTAAAAATGAATCATTAACAATTATTATATTTGCACATATAATTTTAAAAATAATTCACTTTTAATTGTTAATTAATAATTGTTCATTTTATTGAATAAACGCGTCCATAGTTCAAATGGATAGAACGTTGAATTCCGGTTCCAAAGGTTGAAGGGGAGTTCAGCTTAAATTCAAAACATTTTCTCAAAGTGTTAAGTAAATTGTTAACCAATC
>CAYUVK010000064.1:25338-28129 GCA_964448105.1 uncultured Ignavibacteriaceae bacterium | reverse complement strand
TCTGCATTCTGCCAATGAAGATTGCGCGGTTCCGGTTCCCAAACTGAGCCGAACATGTTATCACGTCTTTTGGGATTTTCATTAGGATCATCGTTATCACAATAAGCTAATGATAATCCCATTATTTTACCTGCCGATAATTCTACTCTTGCAGCTTCCTTGTTATTTTCTTCATATGTATCATTATATACAATCAAAGAAAATTCCCAACGAGCAATATTTTTGGTTATTCTCCTCAATACAAATTCAGGAAAATGGGAAGCATAATTTACCGGGGTACTAGCCATATCAGATACATAAAGATTGGTAGATACTTCTCCTTCGGCAGGGAAAGGTGCATATATGTGGTAGGAAAAAGCATTCTCGGCATTTTGTTCACCGTTATCATACATGTGTAATCCTCCCGAAGCATCTTCATCAATAAAAACTTCGCATATATCGAAATCATAGATAGCACCGTTATTACTATCCGGATCAAATCCGTCAACAAATTCATCATCTGTAATTTCAATAAGGAAGTAAAGAAGATTGGCGGTTGAAGACCATACCACTTTAAATTTTCCGGAGTAATCTTCATAAGGAACCGTATCGAAAGGGAAGGGAAACCAAACCTGATCAATGCTTTGCCATGGAACATTCTTCCAGCATGAATCATCTTCCAATCCATCTATTACCGGAGGCACTGCAATATCGGGAGCTAAAATTAAACTATCCTGTGATTGATTCTTATAATTATGCGGATAGGAATTATTAAAGTAAAAAATAATTGCTGTCAAAATCAAAAAGTATTTATATAATTTCATGGTATTACCTTTATATTGATAATGGCTTGATAACTTAGATCAGATTGGTCTGCTGACCTAAAGTTGATCGTTCTGCAAAGCGGGATTATTTTATCAGGATCATCTTCTTAGCTTGGGAAAAATTATTTACGCAAATCTGATAAAAGTAAATTCCCGAAGATATAGTTTGTCCTTCATCGTCTCTACCATCCCACTTGATATCATAAACACCTGTATTTTGATTTTGATTAACCAGGGTTCGAACTTTCTCGCCATTGATATTATAGATTTTCAACATGACTAAAGCCGGTTTAGTAATCCGGTACCTGATTGTAGTGCCTGGATTAAAGGGATTGGGAAAATTATTTTCAAGAATAAAAGTGAATGTTTTTTCTTTTGTCTCATGAACATCAACTGAAGTAATGCCCTGAACCTGGATAAATTCTATTCCCTTGTCTGCACCGAGATTTCTTGAATATTTTTTCTCTCCGGCATTATTCCAATGTTCATGTACACCCATACTTCTCGGCAGATAAGAACCGTCTCTTTCAGGATCGTAAAGGATGTTTTTAGGCCAGTTTATAGAATCTGCTGCCTGATGCAAGAAATCATCAACGCCGGAATAATGCGGAAATTCATTACCGCTCGGATTACCCACATAAAATTCATTATAAAGGAAATCAAAACCTACGGATTCAATAGCTACCGGGTCTTGCGACACAAATATAGAAGCCGGATAACTATTATTGAATGGAGCCATTCTCCATTTCCAGGGCGGGTCGCCCCAATTTGTTGAGCTCCATAACCCGTCAATAAGGTATAGAATTGTTTTACCTCCCATATCTTTATGACCGATAAAATCAACAAAGATTCGATATGCTCCATACCCGCCGTTTTCAACATCTCCATTCCCTTGAGGACACGGTAGACTGTAATGCAGTGAAAAAGCATTTCCGAGAAAGGGAACAAAAGTTCCAAAATGATTTTTGCTGCATAGAGAAATGCCGCCTCTATGATGCTGCTTAAGCACGGGAATATTGATCATATATGCTGCTTCAAGGTAACATGTTGGCAAATGAAGCTCCATCGTTCCGTCGCTGGTATAAAGTTCAGGCTTGTCTGATTCAATAATTGGTGTTCTGCCTTTGCCGCTGCCCCAGTATTTAACATCAGGGAAAATATGATGAAACTTATTCCAATAAATATTATCGGTATTTTTGCCCGGGTCGCCAAAACTAATGTCAGCTTGGGCAACTTTAACCACATTTATAAGTTGATCTAAAACTGCATATATAATTTGCGGCGATGTATCCAGGGGTCTCGGATCACTTCTTACTGAATCATCAGCGCTTCCGTTATTCAGATTAAGCTTAATAACAATTTTTTCTCCGGTCTTATATCCGGTATTACCTTTATTATGATTGGCGTTGTAATATCTAAAAATTGCATTCCAAGCTTCTGCATCAGTTTCTTTACCTGTCAATTTCTGCAGCGCATCTGAAACCATCTTGTTAATAACATTTTGATCGGCATTATCATCCATCCACCAGTAATCGCCGTCTGAATTTGTACACTGTTGATTTACTGCGGTTGAATCGTGTATCCAGACAACCCTGCCGGGAAATATTCCTTTTCCCATACCGATTGGCTGATTTGGTCCTTCTAAAACAGATTTATAATTAGCGTAGGTATAGGGCTTATCTGATTGAAAAAGAAATGATACATTGATTAAGGTGATGACTAAAAATACTGCAGCAATTATACTATTCCCGGAATTCCAGTGTTTTTTAAAATATCTGAATGCAAAGGATGAAGTCAGGAGATTCATTATATAAATGACAAACGCAGAGGCTATAGGGAAAGCAGCACGCTGACAAGGATATGCTGCTCTGCTGGGTTTTGGAATTACCCTGATTAAAAACCATAATAATGCAGCAAAACCCGTAAAGTATAATATGAAATTCGCTTTAATTTCTTTATTAAATATCTTCATAATAACCTCCTTAATG
>CAYUVK010000064.1:0-25238 GCA_964448105.1 uncultured Ignavibacteriaceae bacterium | reverse complement strand
TATGAAATTCGCTTTAATTTCTTTATTAAATATCTTCATAATAACCTCCTTAATGTTAGCCTCCAGGGGTTGTACTCTTGATTGCTGACAGCAACCATTGAAGGTTTAAAATTTATTATGTTTTTAGAGGAGGCTGGTCCAAAAGTAAGATTTTGTCATTTCGAAGGAGTCTTCGACTGAGAAATCTCATCAGAAAGGAGATTTCTCCCTTTGGTCGAAATGACAATTTGGACTTTTGAGGCAGCCTCCTTTATTAAATTTAGTTACCTACTTATAACAAAGTAAAACCTGTCCTCCGAAGCTTCCTAATGTAGAAGGATCATTTTCTTAGTTTCAACGTTAGTTCCTAATTGCCCGCCGTCAGGAGAGACTTTTATTTGATAGAAATAAACTCCACTTGATATTCCATCTGCATTCCATTTTATTATGTAGGTTCCTGCAGGTTTTTCTTCATTTACAAGTGTTGCTATTTCTCTCCCTAGTAAATCGTATATTTTTAATGTAACTAATTGCTTACTGCTTATTGCATACTGTATATTAGTGCTTGGGTTAAACGGATTCGGATAGTTCTGATAAAGAGCAAAATCTTTTGGAGTTATTAGCTCTCTTTCAACACCTGTTGTTATTGTATCTAATGCCGGGTCATATTCCCATACAGAATGATAGCCTGTCATGCCCCAATCAGGTGTTCCGCCGATTACATAAATCTTATCATTAACTACTGCTCCTGCAAACCATGCTACATATTTCGGCATTTTCGGTTTTGTTTCCCAGGTATCAAAAGCCGGGTCATATACCTCTACTTTAGCTAACGATGTGCCCCATGCATTGGTTCCACCTAGTGCGTAAATTTTTCCATTAACTGAAAATGTTTGAAAAGCAAATCTGGGAGTGGGCATATTCTTTCTCGGTGTGTATGTGTCCATTTTGGGATCATAAGCATATACAGTTGAATATGCATTCCAATTCTCATCTGATCCTCCAAAGATATATATTAATCCATTATGAGCAGTTACAGATACAACACCTCCGCCAGATGGGATTTGGCTTTTTTCTGTCCAGGTATCTGCAGCAGGATCATAAGCATGACAATTTCGCTCATTATAATTACCGCCAAAGATATAAATGATTCCATCAACAACTGCTGCCCGCATCCCGAGCCTTGGATTGATCATCTCCTTTTTTGTTGTCCAGGTATCGGTTGCGGGATCATAAACTTCATTCTTGTTTGTAGAGTCCGGATATCCTCCTCCGATAACATAAATTTTATTATCTACAACAGCCGAGGTCAGGAATCCCCTTGGTGTAGGCACGCATGTTTTGTTAGTATCCCAGGTATTTGTTGAAGGATCATACATAACATTGCATGCTAAATCATTAAGATCCGGTATGCTGTTTCCACCCAAGACATAGATTTTACCGTTAATGACGCTTGCTGTACCTCCGCCTTTCGGAATATCTGCTTTCTTCGTCCAGGTTTCTTTAGGTGTATCAAGTGATGGATCATATTCCCAAACATCCGGTGAGCCTGAAGACCAGCCTTCTGCCATTTTAGCAAATACATAAATTTTACCATTAACTGCGGACCCGGTAGCCCAGGCAGTACTGATTGGCATGTTTGGTTTTGTCTCCCAAGTATCCGTAATAGGATCATATACTTCAACAGTTGATAAACAACCGCCGTCATACTGTCCTCCACCTATAGCATAGATTTTCCCATTAACTAAATATGTTTGAAGAGCAAATCTTGCTGTCGGCATATCTTTTTTCTTTGTCCATGTATCTGTTTGCGGATCATAAGCAAATACGGTTTTTCTCGCTGCCCAGGGCGAATAAGTTGAGCCGCCGAATGTATAAATTAATCCACTATAAACAGTTACAGATAAAGCACCACCTCCATCTGAAGGCATAGATGTTTTCTGTGTCCAGATATCATTGCCTGGATTATAAGCCCAGCACTCGCTTTCATTATAATTGCCTCCAATAAGGTAAATTATACTATTAACAACACATGACGAGTTGCAATACAAATGTCCTTCAGGCATATCCTTTTTTGTCGTCCAGGTGTTAGTTGACGGATCATAAGCTTCTACTTTTAATTTAAAGGTGGGATATCCGCCTCCAATAGCATAAATTGTGTCATTAACAACGGCAGTGTTAAGAAAACCTCTCGCCGTCGGCATAGGTGCTTTTGCTTCCCAGATATCCGTTGAAGGATCGTACATTTCATTTGCTGCTAAATCTATAAGGGAAGCAGTGGATCCTCCAATAATATAAATTTTGCCATCAACAATACTCGCAGATGCACCTGCTCTTAATGTGGGCATATCTGTTTTCTTTGTCCATCCATTTTGTGCATATATTTGGATGGAAACAAAAACTAAGGGAACAATAATTAAGCAGTATTTTTTGAAATCTAACTTTTTCATTTTGACCTCCATTGTGATTTTTGTTAAAAATATTTTTTTTCTGTTGTTATAGCCTCACTTTAATCTCTCTCTTTAAAAAAGGAGAGAGACTTATAGACAATAAATCGGTAAATGACTATTTCTGAAAGAATATTAAACAGTTAGTCATCACATTTAATAAGCCCTTTCCCTTACTAAGGGGAAGGGTTGGGAAGAGGTTCCTGACTCTTCGAACCCCGAAGATTCATCCGTTTTGTTGATAAATAGTCTCCAGCCTGAAGCCGATAGATATAAGTACCCTCCGGAAGATTCCGGTATTTGCCGGAATGGCAACTGGAAGAATCAAATTCAGCTTCATAAGTACCGGATTCCTTCTCTTCATCTAATAGTATTTTTATCATCTCACCTATAGGATTAAAAACTTCGAGTCTAACTTTACATTTATAAGCCACACAAAATTTTATAGTTGTTTTATCACTAAAAGGATTTGGATAATTCTGACACAAATAAAATTCCGATGGCTCTAAATTGTTTGTACTTATATTTTGATACGAACTCATTATTAAAGACTTTCAAACATTTCAAAGGACAAGAATCCCGCCTTTAAGTGTCATTCAATTCATTCATACAATAATGATTGATTGGATGAATGGTTGAATGATTTTAAATAACTAAATCGAATAACTATTCTTTGAAAGAGTTCTTCGGATAGTCATTCAACCATTCAACTATGCGTTCTACTCTTGCACTCATGCATTTCAACGATAGCAGAACAGGGATTTAATATAACCGTGATACTCACCATGCCACCAGGATAAATCTAAAGGTGCTGTAATCATAACATCAGCATCGCAATATAATCCGGTTAAAGCACCCCCTTTTCCATAACCAAATTCCTTTAGAGGTAAAATCCAGCCTGGTCCTCCTTCCCATGCTGTTGGGCTGATAGTAGCTTTTCCATACCAGATAAGGTTCCAGTGTCCACTTCGTGCCTCTGGTGCTTTAGGCGTAAGTTTCAACGTTCCCCACCATTGTCCCACCCCGGCGGCGCCATCTATAATAGCATTAAGTTCGAGATCTCCTTCCCCGCTGAAAAGATCAGTACCGCTCCCCTTAAATGAAACACTGACTAATACTCTGTTATGCATACCTCTAAGTATTGTTTTACCATTAATTACTTTAGTAGTGCCAGGATTTGTAATCTCTTGCGGATCACCCGGACCGGAAAATTCTCTGACGATCTTTTTTTCCAGGGAACCTGGTTGATTTATAGTTTGATCGTCAGGTGCAACGGGAGACTGAGATTTATCAGAACAGCCAATTAACAGGAGTCCCCCGAAAGCAAATAGAGCAAGAACACATTTAATTGTTTTCATACGAACCTCCTTTTAGTGATTTGTGTTACCTTCCCCAAAACTCTCGGATGAATAAACAGGGAAGAGTTACGAAGGATGATTTTTTGATGGTGATATGGTATGTTTTTAAGGAAGATTTATCTACCAAATTTGCGTAAATAAATATCAATTTTGCGTATAGGTGAAAAAAGAACGTGGATTTGATGGATCAGACTGATTTTCACGGATAATAATTTATATCCGTTTATATCCGTCGCATCCGTTTTATCCGTGTTTTATCCACGGATAATTATTTATTCCGGTTTTTTGATATATTGTGATGGGTTTATTCCAAATTGCTTTTTAAAGCACTCTGCAAAATACGAGGGATTATTGAAGCCCACTTCAAGTGCAATTTCAGATATATTTCCAAATCTGTTTTCAATTAATTTTGCTGCTTTATTCAATCTCATTCTTTTTATTAGGTCATTCGGTGATTCACCAATTAATGCTTCAATCTTTTTTAGAAGTAATGAACGGCTAACAGACATTTTTTCAGCCAGTACTTCCACTCCGAATGATCTGTCCGAAAGATGCTCATTTATGATTTCAACAATTTTTTGTAAGAACTTTTGATCAACAGGAGTGATATTCTTTTCTTCTATTTCAAATAATCCGTGCTTTCTGAAATGTTCATGAATCCTTTTTCTTTGTTCAATAAGATTTTTTATCCTTGCTTTTAATTCTTCAGCATCAAACGGCTTCATAATATAATCATCTGCCCCTGTTTCCAATCCTTCTATTTTATCCTGGCTCGATGCTTTTGCAGTTAAAAGTATAATAGGTATGTGACTTGTTCGTTCATCTGTTTTAAGCTTATCACATAATTTAAATCCGTCCATCTTCGGCATCATAACATCACTTACTACCAAATCAGGCATTTCATTTAGAGATTTTTTCAATCCATCTTCCCCATCAACGGCTTCAATAATTTTATAATTCTTTTCTAAATTACTTCTTATGTAATTTCTGACATCGGGATTATCTTCTACTATCAGAAGGGAGGGTTTATCAGTTTCTTTGTATAAATCTATATCCGGCTTAGCTGTTTGTGCATTATCTATAGTAATTATCTCTTCAGGATTTAAAGATTTCAGACTTTCATCCTGTTCTGCTTCACAAATCTCTTCCGGTATCAAATGATCTTTTCCGAGAGGGATGCTTATTATAAAAGTTGTTCCTTTTCCTTCTTCGCTTTTCACTTCAATTTTCCCTTTATGCAGTTCAATTAATTCTTTTGTTAATGAAAGCCCGATCCCGGTTCCTTCCTGATCTCTTGTAACACTTCCATCAACCTGGTAAAAACGGTCAAATATTTTTGAAATCTTTTCTTTCGGAATACCAATTCCGGTATCATGGATTGATATTTCCACATATCTACCTTGAATGTATTTGAGAGTAGAAGATTTGTCATTCTGAACTTGATTCAGAATCTGGTCCTTTGACATATTTGAGTTTTGAGTTTCCGGGTCAAGCCCGGAATGACAGTACGGTTTAACTGCAACCTCAACTTCTCCACCTTCCGGAGTAAACTTCAAAGCATTCGAAAGTACATTCGTAATTATCTTTTCAATTTTGTCTTTATCCATATATACAATTATTTCATTATAATCAGAATTGAATTTCAGTGTAATTCTTTTTCTTTCAGCATAAGAACAAAATGACTGCAGCAGAGCCTTTAATAAAGGAATAATATTTTGAGGAGAAGTCTGCAGCTTCATATTCCCCGATTCAAGCTTGGAAATATCAAGCAATTGGTTTACCAGCCCGAGCAGTTTGCTCGCATTCTTATGTACAACTTTTAAATCATTCTTGATCTTTTCATCTTTTATTTTTTCAATTATCTGTTTAACCGGTCCAAGTATTAAAGTGAGAGGTGTCCTAAATTCATGAGATATATTAGCAAAGAACCTAGATTTCATTTCATCAACTTCGTGCAGCTTTTCTGCTTCAAACCTGCTCATCTCAAATTCATGACCTATCCTTATTCTCTTTAACTGCATCTTCCAGGTAAAATAAATTAAGCTTAGAATTAATAATGAATAGAAGATATAAGCATAAGTAGTTTTCCACCAGGGGGGAGAAATAATGATTGAAACCGACGAGCCCACTTCATTCCATACTCCGTCATTATTTGAGCCTTTAACTCTGAAAATATATTCGCCCGGATCTAAATTTGGATATGAAGCATATCGACGTGTGCCTGAATAAACCCAATCCCTATCTAATCCTTCCATCTTATATGCATACTGGTTTCTTTCAGGACTTATATAGCTTACTGCAGCAAATTCAAATGAAATAAAATTTTCATCATAGGGTAAATGGATCTCATTTGAAAAAGGATAAGGTTTATCAAACTTTTTAAAGGATGTTATTACAATTGGAGGTATGAAAGGATTATCTTTTACACTATCGGGATGAAAACGGGTAAATCCGTAAGAACTTGGAAGGTACATTTCGCCATTTCTAGTTTTGCAGCCGAATCCATAAAAAATATCAGTCGTTAAATCCAGGCCATAAGAAGAGTCGTAGTTTTTAAAAATATTTTTTTTTGGATCAAATCTTGAAATACCTTTGCCTGTGTTGAGCCACAAATAACCATGATCATCTTCAGTAATTCCTAATACGCTGTTGCTTGGCAATCCGTCTTTTTCTGTATAGTGAACAAAGTTTTCTTTGCCGGTTGGAAGTCTGTTTGTTAATCGCTCAAAACGGTTCAAGCCGCTCATTGTAGCAAACCACAATCTTCCTTTTTTATCTTCAAAAATTTGTTTAATTATTCTCCCGCTTAGTCTGGATGAATTTTTGAACCCGGAAATAAACTCAATTACCGAATCCCTTTCCGGACTGTAACAAAACAATTTCCCCATAGTAGTAGAAATCCAGAGCAAACCAAATTTATCTTCATAAATAAAATTTATCTCGAGTTTAAAATTTCTGATTTCTTTTAAACTGAATGGTTCAGGATTATGCAAATAGAAACCGCCGGAATGAGTTCCATGCCAATATCCTTTTTTGGTTTTCCAGCCCCATGAAAGATTATTAGTATAATCTTTCAATGAATCAGGTAAAAAAGGTTTAATATTGCCAAGAGTATCCTCACTGAAACAGCCGCCTTTTTCTGTTTTAATAATTAATTCTCCCGGATAAAAGTAATATACTTCATTCCCTTTACCATATGAATAAGGAATAAATTGTTCTTTTTTTGTATCAAATTTTTGCCATCCATTATTAGCTGTATACATCCATAAAATCTTTTCGGTCCAATTACAGATAGCACAAATTATATATTTACTTGTGTATTTTCTAAAAGGCTGTTTCATCCGGTTAAGTTTTTTTATATCTGTATTTGTTCCTATCCATAACGTCCCTGATCTCTCACTAAGTACACAGTTTGCTTCCGTATTATAATGGATAAACTCTTTTGATCTTTTATTAAAAGAAAAAAGACCACCCCATGTTGCAAGCCAAATATTACCTGTAACAACATCCTGACTGATTTTGGCTATGACATTGGTTTGATTCTCCGGGTTAAAGAGGTATCTATTGAATTTTCCGGTTTTAGGATTTAATTCAACCAATCCTCCCATTGTTGCAAGCCAGAATGTACCATTATCATCCTCTAAAAATTTATTAATCTTGTATATTGATTTGCTATAATACCATGCTTGATCTTTTTCACCCGGATCATTTAAGTAATGTTTGAATTTCCCGGTTTTAAAATCAAATTTATCGAGTCCAACATTACTTCCAATCCAGATCGCACCTTCTTTATCTTCATGAATTGAACCTATTGTATTAGGGGATAAACCGGTTTTACCTGTGCTGAAATCTTTTAAAAAAATAAATTCCTGGGTTTTTTTATTTAATGTAAATAAACCTTCACCTGTACCAATCCATAATTTACCAAATTTATCTTCGCAAATAGCCCAGACAGGATCACTTTCACCGTTTCCATCGTTAAGCAAACTTGGTTTATAATGTTTGAAAATATTCTTTTTACAGTCAAGCTTATCAAACCCAAGCCAGGTACCTATCCATATAATTCCTTCCTTATCTTCATATATAATATTAATAGTATTATCTATTAGGCTGGTAGAATCATCGATATCATGCTTATAAGATGTAAAGCTGTATCCGTCATATTTATAAAGACCGCTGTTAGTAGCGAACCACAAAAAACCTGTTTTATCTTGATAAATGTAATTAACTACTGTCGGCATACCTTCATCAACTGAGAAATGTTCGAAAGGGAGGTCAACAGTCTGGGAAAAAGTGCACGGAGGTAAGAAAGAAAGAATCAAAAAAAGTAAAATTAAATTTTTGAGTATACACATTAGGACCCTTGTATGAATGCATGGATGTATGGTTGCATGATCGTATGATTGTATGCCTGCCCGCCATAGGTTTTGAGAAGGCGGGATTGAATGAAAACTCAATAATTTATATTTGCTTAACATGCTTTCTAACTTTCATTTAACTTTTTCGGGGTAGGGCTTAAAAATTCACCTCCATTCCCAATCTTACCGACATTGCAGGCTGATACCTGTATACTTGCCCGTAAGTTGGTGATGGGTAAAAGGTACCGTCCAAAGAAATTAAGTAACGGTTCTGATCAACATCAACCGGCTTTCGCTGGCTTGCTACATGGAAGATATCTAATATCAACCTTGTGTTCCAATTATTTATAAAAGCCAATTCATAAATTAAACGGGCATTTAAATCCCAGATTGTGGGAGTTCTTCCGGCAGAACCGCGATTAGCCATGAAAATATAATACTCAACGCCACTTGCTAACTCACTCAATGGTGTACCGCTCTCTGCTAAAAATGTAAGACCTGCAGTCAGTCCGAATGAAAATTTATATGAACCGGAAAATTTGAATACATGCGTCCGGTCGTTTGGAAGAGGTCCCGTACACTTCTGCACTTGTTCTAAATCGCTTGGTAAATTGCTAGTATTTGGATACATAAAATGACCGATAGCGTCAAAGAGTCCTCCATAATTTCCGTAATCTCTTGATAGGACATAGGAGGTAAGGAAATTAAAGTGCTCTCCCTTCCGGTGTTCAATAGTGATTGCTAAGGCTTCGTAATTTCGTTTCGGTCTTGTTAAGCTGGCTTGAATTCCTTTTCCCGGGTTATAGATGCTGCTAATTGCTTCCCGAAGTGTTCTGTAAACACCCTGTACGCTAACAAGAAAATTCTCACTTATTGATCGTTCATATCCAAGACTGAATTCATCAAAATACTGATCATAAAGAATATCTTCTCTTGGATTGTAGAGCAGGTGCGGCCCGCCAAAAACAGTATCACCGCCGGCTTTGGAAATGCGCGGGTCATGATCGTATGTAATTATATAATAACCGCCTTCATCGGTCATGGTCCATGCCGGTTCTTGCAGGGAAAGTTCTTGAGCAAAACGACCATAAGAGCCGGATATTTTTTGTGAGCCGTCTTCATCGGGCACAAATGTGAATCCCGCCCTTGGTTGAAGCGGAACTTTAACTTTTTGTCTTAAAATCCCCAGTGTGCCGTATAAAAATTGCGCATCCCATCTAATCCCGCCGTGAATGCTTAAGCTTCGTATAATCTGCCAGCTATCTTGAAGGAAAATGGAGGGGCTTCGTTGATATATATTTCCCCCTATTCCAATTTCTTCCTCCCAATTGGTTGGATCCCACTTGATGATAACATCATTATGTTCCGGGTTTTGTGAACCATCTATTTTGTATTCAATACCGGCATTTATAATATGTTCTCCAAGTGAAATAATTCCTCCTAATTTAGCAACATTACTATAACGATAATGATCCCACTTATTGAACGTGCCGCCTCCCCAGATATTGTTTTGATAATCATATAATAGAATTTCATCTCTTCCTGTTACTGTAGATGGATCGCCGGAATCATACCTCATTACCCGGGAAAAAGAACCTTTTAATAAAATATTTTGGCCGATAGAATATGTTCCGTTAAGTGCAATATTAAAACCTCCTTGTTTTAAATTCTGAAGATAAGGATCTGGATTTAATAAGGCATAAACAGCAACCCCAACATCCCCGACTGATTTTCGTTCGGCGGGATCACCGGTAACAGTTAAGATCAATTTCAGTTTCTCTGAAGCACTCCAGGTGAGTTTTGAGGCAAAGGAATGTCTTGTTGTTTTATCTTCTGCGATATTGAAACTAGGAATTTGAACATCTCTTCTATTAAATGTGGGATTGTAAGCTGCAAAAAACCAAAGCTTATCGAGAATGATTGGTCCGCCAAAGCTAACTCCGACATCGTAATCGGAAAAATCTCCTTGTGTTGGATCCATTGAGCCAATATAACGCTTGCTGCTGAACCGGTTATTTGTATAAAAACCAAATGCCGATCCGTGAAATTCATTTGTACCGGAATAAGTGACAACGTTGATTAGTCCACCCAGTGAACTTCGGAATTCCGCTTCATATCCCCCGGTCTTTACTTCTATCTCTTTTATAAAATTGTATGGTAAGTTTGTGCCTGCGTTTCCCATTAATGGATCGGTAACCTCAACACCGTCTACGAAATATTTATTTTCAAATCCGGTAGAACCCCCAATGTTTACTGCATCTCCATAGTAGCTTGTATTTGCCTGGGGCAGCAGGGAGATCATGCTCTGATAGTTTCTATCTACCGGGAGATTTTCAAAACCTTTTGAATTAAGGTTGCCTCCGTAGGTTGTTGAGTTCGGATCAATAATAAATTTTTCTCCAGAAACTATAACTTCAGGTAAATTATAGGTCTGAGTTTTTAATTCTATTTCACCGAGGTTAGTTGTTTTCCCCAGACTGATTTGCACATTTTCAAAAATTATTTTCCTGTATCCAATAAGACTGATCTTTACTTTGTAATAGCCGATAGGTAATCCAAATATCTGAAAGAGACCTTCATCATTTGTGGAAGTTCCTTGAGTACCCTGCAAACTTTCACTCTGTAAAGAAACATTTACTCCATTTAAAGGGATTCCGGTCGAATCAACAATTCTCCCTTCAATCTTTCCAGTAATCTCCTGCGCGAAAATCCAATTTGAAAGGGAAAGAAGATATAATAGCAACAAGATAAATATTTTTCTTGTCATAGATATTATTTAAAGCTGGTTGAAAAATGGAAGTGCGAATTAAATACAGAATACAAAATATGGTTTTGATGGGGTTGTCCCAAAAGTAGGAAGTGTCATTTCGAGGAAGTCTTCGACCGAGAAGTCTTTTCAAAACGCAAGATTTCTCCCTTTGGTCGAAATGACAAATGTTCTTTTTAGTCAGTCCCATACAGACTTCGCCGAGTTCATCAAGAATCCTGTAACGAGAAATATTTTCCCCGATCATAAAACCCCCGGATTAATTAACAAACCACAGCATTAAAACAATATATCAAGGGAGGAATAATTTTATATTGTTTTAGGAATGATATATGTAATTGTAGCTTTTTCTAGGCTAAAAATCAATAAAAATAACTGAATTATAAATATTGTATTTCGTATAGAGCTGCATTGCCGTTTCACATACAATTCAAATTTTAGATCTACAAAACGGAATGGAAGTTGTTGGAAACTTTTAAAAACGGGATGTTGTAATTACAAGTTGCTATTCTTACTTTTCTGTTGCATTTGTTTCATATTATTAAAAATTTAAAATTATTTATTATAGAATCTAAATTTCAATTTGTCGCTATATTCTATTTCATAAATTTGAATTTTGCTTCACTCTAAACCTCCTTTTCATTATATTCTGAATGCACTCTGAATATACTCTGAATCCACTCTGATTGCTTATATATTCTGGTGTACCCGGCATTTAGCCGGTCTTCTACCTTATATTTATCATACACAAATAATTTGAAAGGGGGAAGTAATGGTTAGAATAAAAGATACTTCTATATTAGGTAAACCTTCCGGTAAGATGAAAAATGTTGTTTACAGGGTAATGAATGAACAGACTTTTGCCTCTAATAGGCCCCTGAAATATAACGCAAGTAAAAGTAAAGCTGCTGTTTTTCAAAGATCAAAATTTGCTGTTACCATTGAGTTTGCAAAATATGTAAATTCTATCCCGGTTCTATCAAATATTTGGAAAGAAGCAAGAATAAAGGGGACTACTTCGTTTAACCGGTTAGTAAAATTCAACATTAAAAATGTTAATGATAAATCACCAGCTGTAAATAACATAATTACACCTGCTGGCTGCACAAAAAACCTATTAAACTTTCCTTTCAATGATTTGCTTTTGAATGCAAAGGAAAAGAAAATAAAGCTCCCGTTAATTATAATTGGAGACGAAACTATTTATAACCATGAGTATGATTTGGTATTCGTATTTATGTTTTACCAGCCGGTAAATAAAAAAGAAAAATTCTTTTTTCTCGATTATAGAGAAGAGGACAATAATTTAACTGAGGATCTCACAGAAATTATAATTGACTTGGATTCAACATTACTAAAAAAGGCTTCAAAATATAATAGCCTGGTTATTTATTTTTCAGCATCAAGATTTGTAGGCGGAAGTCTGAAATATATCTGGTCTAAACCCTATTCGAAAGAATTTCCGCTGGGAAAGTTCATTTAATTAATAATAATCGTATTGTTTTATAACTAATCCCGGATGAAGAATTGTTGACATTTGTTTGTAGTCTTTGGTTATGATTTGCAAATCAGCAATCCGAAATCCGATTTTTGAAATTAAATGGATTAGATTAAATAGTATAAACACCCAGGAGAGAAGATAAGACTAAAAGAAGTTAAATTAAATATAAAATTGGGGTTATGCCAGCAATGAGTTCAGGGCGCTTCTGTAAACAGAATTACTGCCTTCAAGGCAAGTCCTGACGCCTCGGTACGAAGACTCTACCCGATACTTGGACTTGGCGGTCATAACCCCGTTTAATAATCAAAGAAAATTATAATAAATTTCTTCAAAATCAAATTACATCAGTCTAATTAACTGAAGTTACGCATAATTGTCATTCTGAATGAAATGAAGAATCCCAAAGTTTATAATTTGCACTGTCTTGAGATATTTCGCTTCACTCAATATGACAAAAACATTCAATTGCGTAACTTCAGTAATTAATTAGAAGTCCTGGCAATTCTTTTTTCAAAATAAAGTTTCCATTTTATTTAATTTCATCAATTCAATAGAAACCAAAACCTTTTAAATTTTTCAAAACTTCCTAGGTTTTTGAATATAAAAACTTCATTGACTAATCACATAAAGTTTTATTTAATGATTTATTATTTTTATAAATATTTATAACTAATTTAAAGAAAAATTTTAAGGAGAAACAATGGAATATACATTCCTTGGAAGAACCGGATTAAAAGTAAGTAAGATTTGTCTCGGTACAATGAATTTTGGACCGTATACATCTGAAGAAGACAGCTTTAAAATTATGGATGAGGCTTTAGAGCTT
Source organism: uncultured Ignavibacteriaceae bacterium (assembly GCA_964448105.1). Classification (GTDB taxonomy): domain Bacteria; phylum Bacteroidota; class Ignavibacteria; order Ignavibacteriales; family Ignavibacteriaceae; genus CAVQBP01. The sequence continues at coordinate 12,002 of CAYUVK010000064.1, read as the reverse complement.
GGGATTAATTTTTTTGATACCGCTAATGTTTATGGATGGGATAAAGGTGTTGGACTTACAGAGAAAATAATAGGTAAATGGCTTGAGCAGGGAAATGGAAGAAGAGAAAACATTGTCCTTGCAACAAAAGTTTATGGGAAAATGGGAGAGGGAGTTAATGATCAAAAATTATCTGCTTATAATATACGCAAAGCCTGCGAAGATAGTTTGAGAAGATTGAAAACAGATCATATTGATCTATACCAGATGCATCATGTAGATCGAGATACTCCTTGGGAAGAAATATGGCAGGCAATGGAACAGTTAGTTAAAGAAGGGAAAGTTATTTACGTCGGCAGCAGTAATTTTGCTGCATGGAATATTGTTGAAGCAAATTATAAAGCAAAAGAAAGAAATTTTTTAGGACTAGTTTCCGAGCAGAGCATTTACAGCTTAAGAAACAGGCATATTGAACTGGAAGTTATTCCAGCTTGCCGTGCTATGGGTGTAGGTGTAATTCCCTGGAGTCCGATGGCTGGCGGGCTGCTCTGCGGAATTCTCGATAAACCAAAATCAGGCAGAAGAAGCAGGGAACCGTTGCAAAAATCTGTTGAAAAGCTTCGCTCTCAAATTCAAGCTTATGAAAATCTTTGTAAAGAATTAAATGAAAAACCTGCAAATATTGCGCTGGCTTGGGTTTTACATAATAAAGATATTACTTCACCAATTGTAGGTCCTAGAACAGCAGAGCAACTAGAGGAAAATGTTTCATCATTAGAGGTTAAACTTTCGGAAGAGATTTTAAATAAGCTGGATGAAATCTGGCCCGGACCGGGTAATCAGGCGCCGGAAGCTTACGCCTGGTAGTTGTAAAATATAAGTAGTGTAGGAAATGCAAAATTTGCATTCCCTACTGCATTCCCTTCATGCTTTTAATAGTTTCTTCAATTCCTTTTTCATAAGTAGTTGGTGTGAAGTTAAAATGCTTTTCAAATTTTGATGAATCAAATATGTAATCGTATTGAAACTGGTACATCATTTCATCGAGCTCTTTTAATAAAGAATTGAAGATGCCTAATAGTGTAAACATCCATTTTTTTAAGACGGCATAATTCGCTTTTGCATTTAGCTTTTGAGCAGCAATTTTAATCAATTCTTCTCCGGTTTCTGCCGGGCTTGCAGTCGGCATGTGCCAGGTTTGATTAAAATTAGATTCACTTTTTGATAGCATATATAAAGCTTTCCCGCAATCACCGGTATATGTAAAAGAATGTTTTACGTTTGCGTTACAAAACCATTGAGGTTTTTTCCCTTTTAATAATTTATCTAGAACTCCGATTGAAATAGCGCTTACCCTTTCCGTATATGGACCATAAAAATCGGCTGCCCTCGCAATCATAGCGGTTATGTTTTTATTCTTAATTTCTGAATTTAAATACTCGATTAGCTTTGCTCTCACTTCTCCTTTTTTACTGCAAGGATTCAATGGAGTTTCTTCATTCATTACTCCGTCTACCTTGCCATATGAATATACATTATCGAAGAAAATTAACTTAGCATTTTTCGCACCGCATGCTTCGACAGTGTTGCGCATTATTTTCGGCCACTGCTCACGCCATGTATTTATATCGTATTTTAATCCTGCAACAAGATACACTGTAGAAAATTCTTCTATTACGTCATTAACCTCGTTAAAGTTTAGTAAGTCTGTTTTTATCGATTCTATTTCTGAAATGGTTTTTGTATGTCGTGCGGCTAATTTTATTTTCTCATTATTTAAGGTTAGTTCATTAACAAGCACTTTGCTTATTGCGCCGCCAGCTCCTAGAATTATATGTTTCATTATTTATCCTTTATTTATTTAAACAAGACAAATGTTTATTTTAAATAGAATGCACTGTAGTACCGACTAAAAAGTGCGGTTGTCATTTCGATCGAAGGGAGAAATCTTGCGTTAGGAGAAGATTTCTCGGTCGAAAACTCCCTCGAAATGACAAATGCTTTACTTATTGGGCAGTCCCTACGCTCAATTCATAATTCTAAAATAATTTAGTAATTCAATTATTCAAAATATTTCTTATTTTAATATATAAAAAAATGGCAGATAGATAGAAAATTATTGGCTAAAGTCTGAGGGGGATCAAATTGAAATGGGAAGAATGAATTTATGGATGATTCAGGGAAAGCCAATCCTTTATTATTAAAAGATAATTTTGGCAGGGTAATTAATTATTTACGCTTAGCCATTACCGATAGATGCAATCTTCGCTGTATATATTGCATGCCGGAAGAAGGAATGCCCTTAATTTCACATAGAGAAATTCTAACTTACGAAGAATATCTACGCTTAATTAATATCTTTTTAAATTTAGGGATAAATAAATTACGTATTACCGGGGGAGAACCTTTTGTTAGAAAAGGTTTAATCACTTTTATCGAATCAATTAAAAAGTTAAATCCCACTCTTTCAATTCATATAACTACAAATGGTACCTTGATATTTCCATATTTGCAAAAGCTGAAAGATCTTGTGATAAATGGAATTAATTTAAGTATTGATACTCTTAATAAAGATAAATTCAAAATAATTACACAGAGGGAGCTTTTAAGTGATGTTTTAAAAACTCTTGATGAAATTATTAATCTACATATTCCGGTTAAAGTAAATACAGTTGTATCAAAATATTTCAATGTTGATGAAATCCCGGATTTAGCAAGTATCGCAAAGGATGAAAATATTGAAGTTCGTTTTATAGAGAAAATGCCTTTTGATGGGAAGAGCAATTCAATAAAAATTGTAAATGCAAAGGAAATATTGGCTATACTGCAAAAAGCATATCCCGGAATTATCCAATTAAATAAGAATGATTCGACGGCGGATTTATTTTCAATCCCGGGTTTTAAAGGAAGAATTGGGATAATCGCCAGCTACTCAAGATCATTTTGTAATACTTGTAATAGAATTCGAATAACACCAACGGGTATGTTAAAGACCTGCCTATACGATAATGGTGTATTAGATCTTCGTGAGATGTTAAGAACAAATTATTCCGATAAAGAAATAAAAGAAACTGTTATTAATTGTATAAATAAAAGATTTAAAAATGGTTTTGAAGTTGAAAATGCTTCAAACATCCGGATTAAAAATTCAATGGCTGCAATCGGCGGATGATTTATGAAAAATAAAATTTTAAATAAGCTAAATCTTCATGAATTTTCCGGTGCAGTAGGAGACCTCGGGACATTACTTCCTTTGGCATTCGCTTTAGTTGTTGTAAACGGTTTTCCTCCTGAGAGAATATTTTTATTATTCGGAATAGTATATGTTTTTACCGGCTGGTATTTCAAAGTACCGGTCGCAGTTCAGCCTTTGAAAGCAATGGCTGTAATAGCAATTGCAAAAGGCTTTTCTATTGAAATGCTTTCAGTTACAGCTTTCTTCTACGGCATTCTCCTTTTGTTTTTGTCTTTAACCGGTTTAATAAAATTTCTGCAAAGAATATTTACACCGGGACTTGTCAGGGGAGTTCAATTGGGAATAGGTTTAATACTTGCTCAAAAAGCAATAGAATTAGTTATTCAAAAAGGAATATTGTTAAACTTTGCTGGTTCATCATTAGTTATTAATATAATTTTATTAATAGCTGCAACTGTGATCATTTCACTATTTCAGCTTAGGAAAAAATTTCCCATAGCATTAATATTAATTTTTTTAAGTATTATCTTTTTTAATTTCTTAGACTATTCGCCCGGGATAAATATTGTTAATGAAAGTCTCATTTCATTTACATTACCGGATTTTTCAAAGCTTCTAGATGCATTTATCTTTTTAATTATTCCCCAGCTTCCTTTAACCCTTGGAAATGCAGTTTATGCTGCTGATGATATTTGTCACGCTCTTTGGAATGATAGTGCAAAAAAAGTTACGGCTCCCAAATTGGGATTCTCAATCGGGTTAAGCGATACTATAATTGGACTACTTGGAGGTTTCCCGATTTGCCATGGAGCAGGTGGGATGGCAGCCCATGCACAGTTCGGAGCGAAAACCGGGAAAGCTACAATAATTATCGGGAGTATTTTTATTTTTCTATCTTTGGCAGGTTTTTCATCTTTCCTGTTTTTTATCCCGGTGCCGCTTTTGGCAGCTATGCTGCTGTTCGATAGTTACCGTATGTCAATTCTTATTAAAAAAGTAAAAGATAATATTCAATTAGTTACTGCACTTTTGGTTGGAATAGTATCTTTTGCCACAAAGAATTTATCTATTGCATTAGCTGCCGGAATTATTTTCGAATTTGGATACCGGTATTTAGTAAATAAAAATATATTACAATTAAAAGTATTTGATAATGATTGATGTAAGTTCCAAATTCAATACTCTCAGGTATGCAAAAGCCGAGGGCTGGATTTTAACAGATAGTGAAGTTGTTGAAAAAGTAAAAAATAAAACAGTCCCTAAAGGTGATGTCCTTGAAATTTCACGTGCTGCCGGAATTAGTGCTGCAAAAAAGACAAGTGAAATAATAGTGTTTTGCCATCCCGTTCCTGTTGATTGGATTTCTGTTACATTTGAATTATTTGAAGATAAAATTAAAGTTATTTCCGAAGTGAAAGCTGTCTGGAAAACCGGTGTTGAAATGGAAGCAATTACCGCCGTTTCTTCTTCTTTATTGAATATGTATGATATGCTGAAACCGCTTACGAATAATCTGGTAATTACCAATATAAAAGTAGTGGAGAAAAAAGGGGGGAAGAGCGATTTTAAAGATGAACTAAGTAAAAAAATAAATGCAGCAGTGTTAGTGATTTCCGATTCAACATATAAAAAAGGAAGAGAAGATAAATCCGGAAAAATTATAGAGGAATTTTTAACTAATAATTCTATTACGGTTAAATTTTATGAAGTGCTTCCCGACGATAAAGAGAAAATTAAAGCGAAGCTTTTGGTTTTGTGTGATAAAGAAAAAATAGAATTAGTATTTACAACCGGGGGAACAGGTTTAGGTCCCAAGGATTTAACTCCTGAAGCAACTACCGAAGTGGTTGAAAAGCAAATTCCCGGGATATCGGAAGCAATTAGAAAATACGGAAAGGATAGAACTCCCTACGCAATGCTTTCAAGAGAAATAGCGGGAATTAGAAATCAATCGCTAATAATAAATCTTCCCGGAAGTTCACGTGGTGTTAAAGAAAGTCTTCAAGCATTATTTCCAGGTTTGCTTCATGCTTTTTCAGTGATGCAGGCAGCCGGGCATGACAATAGTTTTTAGCTTATTAAAAAGGAATTAAAAAATGATTTCAATTCAGGAAGCTTTAAATATTGTAATTGAAAATATTCCTTCCCCAGGGGTTGTGAATGCAGAGCTTCTTGATGCCATCGGAAAAAGATTAGCTGAAGATATTTATTCACCTTTTCCATCACCAAGATTTAATAACAGCACAATGGATGGCTTTGCTGTTAAATGGGAAGATTATCAAAACAAAAATGTTTTCAAAGTAATTGGGGAAAGTAAAGCCGGGGTTTCTTTTAAAGGTGAAGTAAAGAACGGAGAAACCATAGCAATAAGTACCGGGGCAAAAATTCCTGATGGTGCCGATACAGTAATTCCTATCGAAGAAATTGAAAAAGATGAAAATAAAATCCGGATAAAAAATGATATTAATAAGTCTCAAAATATTAGGGTTACAGGAGAGGAATATAAAACTAACGAACTGCTTATACCGAAAGATACCAATTTAAATTCTGCACAGATTGCTTTACTAGCTTCAATTGGAAAATCAAAAGTCAAGATTTATAAAAGTCCGGCAATTTCAATTATTGCTACAGGGACTGAGTTAAATCAAGGTTCCGAAGAACTTGAAGAAGATAAAATTTTTAATTCAAATAGTGTTATGCTGGCTTCAGCAGTTAGAGAATGCGGTGGTAATGTTGTTCTATCTACTATCGTTGAAGATGATCTTTCTTCTACAGAAGAAATACTAAGGAGAGCAGAAGAAATTTCAGATATAATTTTATTTACCGGCGGAGTGTCTGTCGGCGAGCATGATTATGTAAAGAAAGCTGCCAATGAATGCGGCTTTAAAGAATTATTCTGGGGAGTGAAACAAAAACCAGGTAAACCATTATTTTTTGCAATTAAAGCCGGAAGTCATAGGACTGAATTACTTTTCGGTCTGCCTGGCAATCCTGTATCTGCCTATATATGTTTTTTTCACTATGTGGCACAAGCTATTTACAAGCTAAATTGCTCGGAATTATTACAAAAGAAATTATATTCTCTTTCTTCACAAAGAATAGTCAATAATAAAGATAGAGCACAAATGTTAAGGGTAATATTAATGAACGAGGATAATGTATTAAAGTTTAAAGTACTGGGTAAACAGGAATCATATATGATTACTTCAATATCAAATGCTGACGGCTATATAATTGTAGAAGAAAAACAAGTAATAAAAAAAGATTCTTTGGTTGAAATATTTTTATTTCCAAACAGGTGGTAGATGGGACATATTGAAGCGATTTGTATCAGCCGGAAAAAAGGTGTTGTTAAAAAGCCGATCTCAAGTTCAATATTTATTGAAGACTGGGGAATTGAAGGTGATGCCCATGCCGGTAAATGGCACAGGCAAATATCCTTGTTGGCAGGAGAAAGCATCGATAAAATGAAAGAAAAAATTCCTTCACTTTCACAAGGTGCTTTTGCGGAGAATATAATTACCCGCGGAATTAATCTTTTAAAGCTTAATATTGGTGATGAATTAATTCTTAACGATGGAATAATTTTGGAAATTACCCAAATTGGAAAGGAATGTCATACTTCTTGTGCAATTAAAACACGTACTGGTGATTGCATTATGCCCCGTGAAGGATTGTTTGCAAGAGTAATAAACGGGGGAATTGTAAAAAAGGGCGATTCGATTAAAGTGTTTAACTCTGCTAAGATTAAATTACAAAAAAAAGAATTGGTATAATTGCATGGATGGTTGTATGATTTCTTTTACTGAATTCTGATTTTATGTATTCTTTAAAAAACTTAGTGATTCTTAGTGCTCTTCGTGACTTAGTGGTAAATAAGGTTGCCATTTACACCACTAAGACATTTAGATCACATAGTTCCACTAAGAATTCCTTCTATTAAAATTTTATTCCCGCTTTAAAATAAAAATTTCTTCCTGCGGAAGGTTCAAAAAATCTATCTCCTGCTGCATTGGGAACAATAGAAGCATTGTACCTTTTATCAAAAATATTATTTAACCCTGCAGAAATATTCAGTTCGTAAGTTTCAAGTTTTAAATTGTAGCCTAAAATTAAATCTACATTTAGATAATTATTATTTATATAATTTTCTATTGGTGAGCTCGACCCTGGCACAGGTCCGTTAAAATCGTTTGTAAAATATTTATCAAACCATTCTGCTTTTAAATTTAAGGACAAATCAAATGGTGAATTATAGTATATTCCCGCTGTAAAATAATTCTGCGGGATGCCTGGAATATAATTTCCATCTAATTGCTTGTATTCATAAACTCCTGCATTTCCAGTGAAGCCTATTAAGTAATCTTTAAAGGTAAAATGCATTTTTGTGAATGAAGCGACTGATGTAATTTCATTTAAAGGATTCCATGTTAATTTTATTTCTCCTCCAATATTCTCTGCTTTTCCCGCATTTTTATAGAATATTTCTTCGCTCCCGGCTGCTTGAGACTGGTATGATATAAGCATGTTATCAAAATTCATTATAAATAATGCTGTCTCAAAATTTAACTTATATTGCTGAAGGATTCCCCAGGCACCAATTTCATAACTTTTTATTTTTTCCGGTTCAAGTGAAGGATTGAACCCGCCGCTGCCTGATGGAGTATTGCTTAATTCATTTGTTGTAGGTGTCTGAAATGATGTAGCATAGTTTGTATAAATCTTTATAAATGGTACCGGTAAATATATTATTCCTGCCATCGGGCTTAGATTACTCATTCTTCTTTTCCCCGAATTATTTCCATCGGTTAATAAATTATCGTTTACTTGAAAAAGGTAATTATCAGAACGTAGACCTAGCTGAAATTCTATTTTTTTATTCAATTTTAATTCGGCGGAAATAAAAGGTGCTGCACCGGTTACACTTTCTTTTTGATCTAAAAGCGAGGTGCCGTATTGCAGGTTACCAAAAATATCTTCTGATTTAATATCAAAATTTACTAATCCGTTATTTACAAATTCTTTCCTAAGATCATCCTGGAATTCAAAATCAAATCCTCCATTTAAACTTAGATCTGCTCGAGAAAATATTCCAGGATATTTCTTTTCAAAAAAAGTTCTGAATCCGCCCGCATTTCTTTTTAAATCGATTATTGTTCCCGGGATAGGGTTTAGAAGGGAGCGCTTAATAAAATAAATAGTTGTCGTATTCTTAAAATTTTCATCAAATGTTGAATTTAATGTTACTCCATAATTTCCTTCCCATGCTTTTTCCCCAGCTCCTTGAGAAATAATATAAGGTCTTACGTATTCCGGTGTATTTAATGCATCTTCTTTTGTTAATGAACTCGGGTTTAATAAGTATGGGGAGTTGAAGTAATTTATTATACCTTTAATCTTTATTTTATCCGAAATATCATAAGATAAAATTGAATTTATAGAAGTTGAACTTGCCGATGAATGCTCCCTAAATCCATTATACAATAATTTATTTAAGCTAAGAAGATAAGAAAACCTATTTAGAGTACCTGAGGCTTTAATATTATAATTTTTTAATCCAAAAGAACCGGCGGTAAAGGAGGGATTTATTAATATAATTCTGCCGGAAGATTTTTGTGATTTGATGTTTATTACACCTCCGGATGCATTCCCATATAGAGCAGAGGCAGGGCCGTGCAAGACTTCAATACTTCCCATTGAAGAAAAATCCAAATTGTTTAATTCCGACTGACCATCGGCAAAAGTTAATGGGATTCCATCATAAATAATTTTTATTCCTCTTACACCAAATGATGCCCTGCTTCCAATTCCTCTCATGGTTATTTTATCACCCATTGAAGGATTATTCCTGTTGCTTACAATTAAGCCCGGTACATTGCTTAGAATTTCATTAAGAGATAGTCCTTTAATTTCACTTCCTATTTGATTGCTGTCTATATGGTCTATTGCATACGGAATATTCAATATTGAATTTCCCGCCCTTGCTGAAACAATCACCGGTTCTAATGTATAAACTGTGTCTTGATTAATAGTACGTTTATCCTGCGGATATATAAAAGTAAAGAAGGGAATAATTATAAAAAAAAGTATTTTCTTAATTCTCATTTTTTTGATTTTAAAAATATCAGCAAAGATATATATAAAGAGTATTAAACCGTATATGATTTTGAACCTATTATATATTGCAAATGAAAGTTCAGTTATTTATCTTAATTCAAGAAAATAAAAATCTTATATTTCATCGGGGAACATATGAAAAAAGATCAAGATGCGGGTTTACCTGCCTCAAAGAATGGTTCATTTTCACGAAGAAAATTTATAAAAGGTGTCGGTTCTACGGTTGCCGGTGCTTATTTAATTTCACCTCAAGTTGAAAGCATTACAAAAAAAATCTCTAAAAAAGCAAAGGATATAAAAGAAGGAAAGTATGAATTATCCTTTATGCTGAACGGTAAAAAGGTTAGTGTTATGGTTAAACCTTCAACAACGCTTGCTAAACTTTTAAGGGAAGATTTTCAATTAACCGGGACAAAAATGGTTTGCAACCAGGGTGAATGCGGTGGTTGTACTGTTGTTCTTAATGGGAAGGCTGTCTATTCCTGTCAAATGCTTGCACTGGATGTTGAGGGAAAGGAAGTTACCACAATCGAAGGACTTCTTAACGATGGGGAATTAAATCATGTGCAAAAAGCTTTTATTGAGAAAGACGGACTGCAATGCGGTTTCTGTACACCAGGACAAATAATGGCTGCTTATGCTTTATTAAAGAAAAATCCTAATCCAACAAGAGAAGAAGCAATTAAAGGTATGTATGGAAATATCTGCAGATGCTCTGCATATCCTAATATTGTAGATTCTGTTTTAGCTGCAGCACAATCAAAATAATTTTTATGAAGTAGCGAGGGAATTATGCCCCGAAAAATAGTCAAATCAAAATATCATTTTGAAAATAATTTAATCGAAACGATAGCTGAAGTTCCAACTGAAAAATATAAACCGCTTCCGCCGAATAATAAATTAAAATATATCGGGAAAGAAATTTCAAGATTAGATGGTTTTGATAAGGTCAGTGGAGCATCAGGTTATACTTTCGATATTGATTTACCGCGTATGGTTCATGCGAAGATACTTCGTTCACCTTTTCCTAATGCAAAAATAAAAAATATAGATATTTCAAAAGCAGAAGAGCTAGATGGAGTGTTTCATATTCTGACTTATAAAAATGTACCTAAAATAGAGTGGTTTCATGCTACAACAACCTTATTTGATCCTCATCTTCGTTTTGAAGGAGATGAAGTTGCTTGTGTTGCTGCAGATTCTGAAGATAATGCTTTGAAAGCTATTAAACTAATAAAAGTTGATTATGATGAACTTCCTTTTGTTGTAGATCCCGGGGAAGCAATGAAAGCTGATGCACCTAAAGTATATGAATCAGGAAATATACAGGGAAAACCTGCAATATACGAAAGAGGTGATATTGAAAAAGGTTTTAAAGAAGCAGATGCAATTGTAGAAGATACTTTTGCTACTCAGGTTGTTGTTCATAATCCCACTGAAGTGCATTGCAGTGTGGCGGATTATAAAAACGGAAAATTAACTGTTTATGATTCGACTCAAGGGGTATTTGATGTTAGAGATAGTGTTGCAAAAAGTTTAAGCATGGATGAAAATGATGTTAGAGTAATTAAGAAATATATGGGCGGAGGATTTGGCAGTAAATTAGAAGCCGGGAAGTATACTGTTATGGCTGCCCTGCTTTCAAAAAAAATTGGCAGGCCTGTTAAAATAACTCTAGACCGAAAAGAAATGAATCTTGCTGTCGGTAACCGTCCCGATTCATACCAGAAATTAAAAGGGGGTGCAAAAAAGGATGGTACATTAACTGCGTTGAGCCATTATTCTTATGGCGCCGTTGGAGCCTATCCTGACGGTGCTGGTTGCAGCTGGCCTTTGAGGACTATGTACAAATGTCCTAATGTCAAAACTGAAGAATATAATGTTTTTATTAATGCCGGAAGGGCAAGACCTTTTAGAGCACCGGGACATGTGCAGGGTATCTTTGCGTTGGATTCACTTATTGATGAGTTAGCCGAAAAAACCGGTATGGATCCTCTTGATTTTAGATTAAAGAATATTGCCGAAGTAGACCAGGTTTTTAATGTACCTTATACTTCCAAGTTGTTAAAAGAAGCATATTTAAAAGGTGCCGAAGCGATTGATTGGTATAAGAAAAGAAAACCTGCTGGTTCCGATAAAGGTTCGATAAAAAGAGGAATGGGTATGGCTTCACAAATTTGGTGGGGAGGGGGCGGACCACCGGCTGGCGCAATTTTAAAGTTAAATAGAGATGGTTCTGCAAGAGTAATTGCCGGTACTCAGGATTTAGGCACGGGAACTTATACTTTTATGGCAATAGTTGTTGCTGAAATTTTAGAAATACCCTTTGAAAAAATCTCGGTTACGTTGGGAGATACTTCAATTGCACCTTATTGCGGGAGCAGTGGGGGCAGCACTACAGCATCATCTGTTTCCCCGGCGGTTAGAGATGCCGCTGAAAAAATGAAAGAAAAACTTTTATCTGCAGCAGCAGCAATCTGGGAAGTTCCTCAGGAACAGCTTGTTTATTCAGAAGGAGAAATAGCAAACATAAATGATAAAACTAAACAAATTACTATCCCTGAAATTATTGGAAAAATGCATGAAAGAACTCTAATTACTGAAGGTGCAAGAGAAGAAAATCCAAGAGGGTATACTACGAACACTTTTGGTGCTCAATTTGCCGAAGTTGAAGTTGATTCGGATACCGGAAAGGTGAGAGTCTTGAAAA
>CAYUVK010000063.1:17518-28496 GCA_964448105.1 uncultured Ignavibacteriaceae bacterium | reverse complement strand
TTCCACCGCCTTTCATTAATAGCCATGCCCATGCGTCCACTTTTGCTGGAATAGCCAAATCAAGTCGAGTGAGTTCATCGTCCTCATTGGGTAGAATCTCACCATCATTCTCATAGATGTCATTCAGGATACAGTTCTTTATGAAGAGCATCTGTTGAAGTGACTTGTTTGCATTTATAGGGATCACATTTTGTGAGTGCATTGTAGTTCTCCTTATGGTTTGAGAGGGAGACTTACATCTCCCTCCGGTTTATAATAGCCTTCTTTCGACGAAGGATGTATATTTCTCATCTGCGAATACGAAAACATTTATTCCGCATTGGCAGGTCTTCTTAACAATGTCCTCGGTCTGACATAGTCTTTATCACCAATGAATGTGCGATAATTTCCGCTCTTGGTTTTCTTGGCTTTCCCGATCACCAATGTAAAACCTTTTGTAGCAAGAATGCTATTGCACCCTTCCAGGAAATTGGCATCTTCTATTTCATCTAGTTCAAGGAATACGGAATCAAACTTCTCTGCATCTTCTAAGTAGTCGATGTTTATGTTTCCGGTGATGTTTCCCCTACGATCAGTTTCTGCACGTTGTACGTTCATTTTGAACTCCTTGTTTGTTGTGAATTAATTGCCGTCAGGCTGAAGGGGTGAGCCACCGGAAGGAAAGCGTACGGATTTATAACTCAACGAAAAACTCAACCAAAACAAATCCCCTATACCCTTAAACGGAGGGGGCGGTGTTCCTTATATAAGACCCGCATACATTACGCAATAATTTTTTAACTACGGGTTTGAAATAAATTTCCTCTTTTACCCTCACATTTAACCTCGAAAGGAAAGGATTTTAATATATCCTTTCCGGATGGATATATTATTAGAGGCTCCTGGATACCGGAAAATGCTCAAATCATTTGAAAACAAGCTGATTTGGAGGTTTTTTCACTTCCAAGCGTGAATTGGAATTCCGGACACTAAAAAAAGGGTAAGCTATTTGAATTTAATAACTTACCCTTCCGTTCCAACTAATTTTCCGGTATTGGAAAATGGAATTGGAAAAAGTTGCTCAGTTGAGAACGTACTTATTGTCCACAAGTTTTATGATATCCTTCTTAAGGTACTTGTCAATTCTGGTGTAAGCAGTACTGTGCCCTAAGATTTTTTTGTCTGTCGCTATATTCACCCATTCACTCTTTGACAATTCCTTCCGTTCTCTGAGAATTTGTAAGAACTCATCTTCAATAAAATGCCTTTCATCCTTAAACCAAAATGTGTCAGCATCAAAGTGTAAGATGACATCATCAGGCAATTCGCTATGCCGCAAATCGAATTTTAAAGTGTGCTTTGTTTTTTGTTTGGCTCTTGAAATCTGTATAGAGGAATCATATTCTCCTTGTATGGTCGAACTCCCTCTTGCACCACCAGAATCATCTTTTCCATGGTGATGAACTAGAATAATTGAGAGATTGAAATTAGCTATTATACTTCTCATACGACTGAAAATAATTCCCATCTCATTAGCTGCGTTCTCATTTACATTATGGAACCTTATCAACGGATCAAGTATTAAAACTTCTGGTTTATCATTTTCAATTGTTTCATTGATATCTTGCCAATCTTCGTTAATGTTTAGCCAGACCTTTGGAACGAAACTTATTGTCAGATTATCTGCCATTGCACTTTTACTTTTTTCATCCAAACCAAAATTATCACACATCTTATTCAGTCTCTTATTATTTGAACCTATACCACCTTCACATGAAATCATCAGCGCCTTTTTCGGTTTAGGTATCTTAAAGCAGGCAAAAGATTTTCCGGCAGCAATTGTGATGGCCATATTGTATACCAAGAAGGATTTCCTTGATTTTGGTTGACCACTTATTAACAGAAGTCCGTTCTCATTCAATATACCTTCTTCAATTACTTCATTAGGTTCTTCATCTGCTTTTCCTAACAATTCGCTCATCTTGTAAATGTTATTTAACATTGATTGTTTACTTCCTTTCTCATCAAATATTCAAAAAAATAGTGTTGTTAAAAGAGTGGCTTCATAGCATGTACAAAGCCACTTGAGAGATTAAAATGAATCTCTACTCGAGTAGTTCTACGGAACCATAGTATTCTTCGTTCTTTACCTAAAAATCCGCAATTGAATGGGATTTTTTTGGAAGAACTTCTTTAAGCTATACTATGACATCCCTTCATTCGATTCAAGATTTGTTTTTTGTCCAATTCCCTTTCTTTGAGGATTTCTACCAAATCTGAAAGGGTACAATGGACAATCATCGATATGACATCCCCTGACTTGTTTGGGTGTGCCATCCCCACATTCTAAGCAATTTAATCGAATTGCTTGTAGTGGAGTATTATGTACTTCGTTTGACATGTTCACCTATAGGTTAAAGTATAGCGATTCTTTGATCGCTACTTATCATCCCTTCAGTCGTAATATGTTTCTTAAATTTGACTAAAAGAACTTACACGAAACTATTGTGTAGTTACATTGAAACCTTGGAGAAATCTTGGAAAGTTGTTAGAAAATTTTTGGAAATCTATTGGATTATCGTATTATTTGGAGTGTCTATACTTTTTGCGAGATGAAATATACTCGCTTACATATTTGTAAAAAGCATCTTTGTTCCAATCAGTTATTTTATGTCTTAGTAGAGGAAAAACAAGTTTGCAAAATTGAGTTACAGTAAATTTAATTTCAGTCTTTAGATTTTCCTGGTGAAGGACAAAAATATTCCAGGCCTCTTTAGTTAGTTACGCAATATCCTTTCTAATATAGGTCTCTGGTAGGTCTTTGATCTTTTCATTAATGTAGCTCGAAGCCTTTTCAATTATATCATTCTTTTTATCAACCAAGCTAATATATTTCGGTTGTTTAGAGTCATTTATCCTGAAATCTTCATCTGAAGTATTTTCAATTTTAATAGCGGAAGATTCAGATTCTTTGAAATCAATTCCTATTCGATTTAACCAAAGTTCGAATTCTTTCTGTACTAATATGAAATATTTGAAAACATTCTGCGCAAAATCAGAATTCTTAATTATATCCAGATCATCTTTCCACTTTTGATAGGTTGATTTGAGGTTCCTATAAGTGTCTAAATTATGTTTGCCCAAAAAATCTATCATGCATTCAGGCTTATCCCAATCCATTACAATATCGTTAACTTTATAAAGATACTTCCCATGATCCGGTACTTCCCAAAGAATTCTATAGTATTCATTACCGATATCGCTGAGATTTTCATCAACAATTAATTCTCCTACATCAGATAATGTAAAAGTTTTTGTTGTGTGAACAATAACTTCTCTAAATTGTTTACCAATCCTCTTTTCGGTTAGAATGCAATCATCATATAAATTAAATGTGGGAATATTTGTATAATCGAAACGGTTCATCAATAAATTTAGCTTTGCAGTTGTGTTCTTATACTGTTAATCTGTTCAAGTGCGTCCTCTAAGCTTTCGGCTATTTCATCTGCTAATACTTCCGGATCAGGAAGATTTGCAGTGTCTTCCAAAGAATCGTCTTTCAGCCAGAATATATCCAGGCTGGTTTTATCTCTCTTCATTATTTCATCGAAAGTGTAGCATTTGAATCTTTCCGATTCCTTTCTCTCAAATCTGTTTTCTCTATTGTAGTAATTAACGAAATCCTTTAGATCATCATATTTCATTTGCTGGGTCTTTAATGTAAAATGCATATTGGTACGCAAATCATAGAACCATATTTCTTGAGTCCAGGGAGTTTCACTTGCAGGTTTTTTATCAAAGAATACAACATTGGCTTTTACACCCTGGGCATAAAAGATTCCAGTTGGTAGTCTGAGAATTGTATGAACATCAAACTGCTTCAATAGTTCTTTTCTTACTTTTTCTCCCGCCCCTCCTTCAAACAATACATTATCAGGTAATACAACAGCAGCTCTGCCGTTAATATCCAAGATAGTCTTGATATGCTGAAGAAAGTTAAGCTGCTTATTTGATGTTGTAGTCCAGAAATCAGGTCGTTCATAAATAAGTGATTCTTTCTCTGCTTTACCCTGTCCATTGAAAACGGTTATACTGCTTTTCTTCCCGAATGGCGGATTTGTAATAACTATGTTGTACCGAGTTCCGGGATCGGCAATTAAACTGTCTTCTGCATTTATTTTCGCTTCAATCCCATGAAGATATAAGTTCATTACACAAAGTCTAACCACTCCATCAACAATATCATTTCCAATAAAGGTTTCTGATTTAAGGAATTTTTTCTGATCTCTATCCAATGTAAAGTTCTGAGTGATATAATCATGGGCTACTAATAAGAAACCTCCTGTACCGCATGCAGGATCGCAGATAGTTTCACCAGGCTGCGGATTAATAACCTCAACCATCGCTTTAATAAGTTCTCTGGGAGTAAAATATTGTCCAGCGCCACTTTTGATATCCTCTGCATTCTTTTGAAGAAGCCCTTCATAGATATCTCCTTTAATATCGATATCCAATCCGATCCATGTTTCACTTTCAATTAGAGTTATTAGTCTTTTTAACTTTGCAGGATCTTGAATTTTGTTCTGGGATTTACGGAAGATAATTCCAAGTGTGCCTTCTTCTTTAGCAAGGTTCTCTAAAGTATGTCGGTATTGGAGCTCTAATTTATCACCGTCCAGCTTAGTTAATACTTCCCAATTGTATTGTGCCGGTACAATTGCTTCCCTGTTATAAGGAGGTTTGGTTTGTTCATCTGCCATTTTAAGGAAGAGCAGATAAGTTAGCTGCTCCACATAGTCTCCATAACTTACTCCATCATCCCGGAGCACATTACAATAATTCCAAAGTTTTGCTACAATTGAAGCTGAATCAGTCATTCTTTTAACCTCTTTTTGAAACTCTCCGTTAAATAATATCCGCCGGTTTTTGGAACCCCTTGAAATTCAACAATTTTATAATTCCGTAGAATCCTGATATACCTCTCAGCAGTTTGTTTTGACTTCTTAATTTTCTTTGAAATTTCTATAGCTTTCTGACCAGGATGATTGATAATCTCCTTGATGACTTTGACAAGTTCTTTCCGAATTACTTCACTTATTCTTTCATCAGCATCTTCATTTACACCCTCATTTACACCCTCATTTACACCCTCATTTATTCCCTCATTAATAAAATCATTTAAGGATTCAGCAACAGGATCAATTTTACGAATATGCTTTTCAATCGGAATAGTATGTCTTTTTTCAACAAATAAAGGGATTTTAACTGGAATAATGGTCTTAAAAATATCCCCTTCAATAAATTCAGGTTTTCCATTGGGTGTATATGCTTTTAAAAGCTTAGTTGTATTTCTAATACCGGAACCCAATTCTTCAACATAGCCTATTTCTTTAAAGAATCTTGCGATGGTGGGATTTTTGGGATAAGGAGAAAAATTAGCAGGATCAATCGGACCAATTCCATGGGGTCGGTTTGCATTTTCAGTGAATACTCTATCTTGCTCGATAATAAGTTTAGCTGGGAAATGGTTCATGAATTCCCTATGTACCAAAATATTGGCTACGATTTCTCTGAAGATTTTATCCCTGAGACTAATTCGCTGTGTACCTTCCATATAGAACTTATCAGGCAGATGTTTCCTGATGAATTCATTTAACCTGGTGTATGCCTTAATCAAATTGCATCTTACATCATCCCTGTCATCATAACGGTCAACATTTTCAATTCTCAATATGGCATCGGTTTTATAGTAAGGCAGGACATTTAATATTGTCCGATCTTCGCCAAGTAATACCGCAGCAGCAAGCGTGTAACCTTCTATGCCTTTCTGCAAATCTTTTTTCCATAAACCAGAGGACTTTAAGATCTCTTCATTACTCATTGTTTGCCAAGGATGATCAGCTCTCTGATTTTTAGCAAGTGTCCTCACTTTACCAAATAACTCTGGCTCAAAATCATCAATTGAGAGATACGGATAAATTTTGTTTTCTGAAAAGGTACTTTGTTTCCGCAAATAAAGCTGGGCTACTAAATCTGAATTATCTGTTATGTCAAAATCGCCTTCTGAATTCCTGTCAAATATTCTTCCTGCAGTATTGTGAACCTGTGAACTTTCCGGGACGTAAATGTAAATTATGTTTTTCCCTTCTATTTTTACGATTTCAGTGGACAAATAAAATGTCGGAGATAACCTACTTGAGTTATTACATGTTGTAACCAGGTTAGTAATAATTTCTCCAACTGAATCTTCAAAAACTCCTTCAATAGTACCATCATTATTTACACCCAAGAGAAGATGACCTCCGCTTCTATTTAAGAATGCACAAATGGTTTCATAAACATCTCTACTTAACTGATAAGAGCAACTTTTAAATTCAGCTTGAATTCCTTCACCTTCTGCAATTATTTTTCTCAAACGTTCAGATTTCATTTCGTGATCACCTTACTAAAGGAATTGATGGGATAATCATTGAACCGTGTACTTTGATATTTATTCAACTCACTTATTCCTCTCCGCCTTTATTCTCTCCAACAATTTCTCGGCAGGTTCATCATTTGGATCTTGTGGAACAAGCTTACCTTCAAAAGCTTTTTTGAGAATACTTTGACGAAGTGATTCTGTTCGTTTTAGATTTTCTTCAATAGCTTCTTCTATTTTATCAGCAATTGAAAAACGGGACTCGATTTCTTGAATTATTTTATCTTGTTCATGTATGGATGGTATTTTTACAATCACATTGTATAATTGCTTTCTATCAAGTGTTGGGACTGCTGTACTTGAACTATAAGATTTAAAATTGAATTGAAGGAAATAATGGTAAATATATTTTGGTAAATTGTTGCAAAAATCCTTGACAAAAAGAACTGTATTATGAGGCCAATATCGTTCAACATCAATGTAATGGATATTTCCAACCGATCCACTTCTACCTGTCACTAAGCATGGTCCATTAGCTTTGTAGCTATTATGATAACCACCAATTCCTCCGGAAGTAACAACAGGATATTCGCCATCAATTAAATTTTTCAGGGGTAAATCATAACCTCTTTGAATTTTGCAAAAATCATTGAATTTTTTTTCTTCCCATTCTTTATAAATATCATTATCTTTTCTCCATTCCTCTGTCAGCTTCCCTTCAAAGGCTGCTTTCAGGACAGACTGCCGATATCGTTTCACTTGCTGTTTTATATTTTTCAGTTCGGCTATTGCTGCATCAAGTTTTGTGAAGAGTTCTTCTATTTTGGCTTCTATACGATGTTGTTCGTTGAGCGGTGGGAGCAATATTTCAAGCTTCTGTAAGTCTTTAACAGATGTAATATTTTGCATTGCGGATCCACGTGTTTCCTTTAAAATCTTTGACTGGAATTCATTAGATCGAAACAAGAACAAAAAATAATTGTGAGCAATAATTGATTCATCAATGGATAATTTTAAGAGGGCTTGGTTTATTATTCCAGGTAATGCATTTGAACTGAGTTTGTGTATTCTACCAATGGTTCCAGAACAACTAACAATAAAATCTCCAGGTTGTACACCAAAATCTCTTAATTCATCATATTTCTCCTGATCAATAAAATAATTGCCTAAATCACTGTCATCATAAATAGCATTTTTTTGTTCATATACTTTGAATCCACTTTCAACAAAAAAACTTTTTTTAACAGTACTTCCAAAGGGTCCTCTTTTTATCGCATTTTTCTCATCTTTAATCAAATTTTCCAGACATATACTTATCCAACCAGTTGGCAAATATGAAATACTCATTTAAGCGGCCAACCTCTCGTTCAATTCATCAAGTATTTTTTTCAAATCTTCACCAAACAAATTATAAACTTTCATTAATCCACCTTTTTCATAAAATGGAGCAAAGTCAAAATCTTCAGTTGTAACGGCAAGTGAAGTGGAGATATGGTTCTTTATCATTTGCAGCCATTCTATCTGTTCAACAGTAAACGTTTTTCCATTCTTTTCTTGTTCCGCAATCCAATCTGCAAATCGCTGTTCAACGATTTTGGTAAAAGGGATTAGATTATCGGTTTCACCAATGGTGTATCTCAATAGAGAAATAATGTTTGTCAATATCTTTACAGGATGGCCATTCCTTACTTTGCTTTTATCAAGCTGTTCATAAGCTTTCCAAACAATTTCCTGTTTTAAGTTATAAGGAGGTTTTTCAATAGCTTCTGCAAGCTGTTTTACATGCTCATAAGTCAAATGCCGTTTTCCATATGAAGTACTAAATATAATCTGCAAAGCTGTGATCTCATCTTTGTTATCTTCGATAAATTTCTTCCATGTAGTTATTATGCTGTTAGCTTTTTCTTTTGCTTTCTCATCATAACCATGAAACAAAACTTCATCAAGACTTACTGTATCAATTGTCTGTTCTGTCTGCTTCTTAATTTCAACTAGTTTTTTTCTGTAGTCAGGGTTATCAAAGACAAGGCAAGCTTGATCAGCTAATTTTTGTCCAGCTTCTTTTATTTGCTCTTCATTCGGTAAATCTGTACTAAATTCTTTCTTTGCTCTTTCTATTTTCTCGTCAGGTTCAATTGCCTTCAGAAGATTAGTTGAAATTGTACTGATGGATTTTCCGCTTGAAAAGACATACAGTTCTTCTTTTTGTTTGGGTGAAAGTATTTTATCCAGCCTTGACAAACGAGAAGCGAGAGTTGCAAGAGTTTCTTCATCTTTAATACCCACCGCAACTTGATCTAAAAGTTTTTCAAAAGGAACGGTTCGCTTTCGTTCCATTGGAGGATCGGGAGGAATCTTATCACTCTCTGTAACTCCCACTGCATCTACAATTACAAAATGAGTTTTGTATTTAGCATCGGGTGTAACGGCTATTAAATCGGCAGAAGAAATTATTCTAGTTCCTCTTCCTTTCATCTGTTCAAAATAAACCGGCGATTTAACATCCCGCATAAAAAGGATACATTCAATAGGTTTTATATCTGTTCCTGTTGAGATCATATCTACAGTAACGGCTATTCTTGGATTGTAGGAATTTCTGAAATTACTGATTAGATCCTCCGGCTTATCTCCAGTTGTTCGGTATGTAATCTTTTTGCAGAAGTCATTTCCTTTACCAAACACTTCACGAATAATGTGAACAATATCTTCGGCATGTGAATCATCTTTGGCAAATACAAGAGTTTTTGGGACATGAGTTCTGCCAGGAAAAATCTCTGTAAACAGATCGTCTTTAAATGTCCTTATAATAGTTCTGATTTGGTCTTTGGCTACTATGCTTTTATCGAGTTCTCTATTGGAGTAAGTAAGGTCTTCATCCAGCTTTTCACTTTTTACTTTTCGTGTAAGCTTGTCACGTTTATCAACATAATAACCGGATTCAACTTTGCTTCCATCTTTAGTTATCTTTGTCTGAATTTTATAAACCTCAAAATCAACATTTACATTATCTGCCACTGCTCTTTCATGTGTATATTCCTGAACTAAATTTCTGTTGAAGAATCCAATTGTTTGTTTTGAAGGTGTAGCAGTTAGTCCAATTAAAAAAGCATCAAAATATTCTAATACCTGCCTCCATAAGTTGTAAATTGAACGGTGGCATTCATCTGTAATAATAAAGTCGAACATTTCGATAGGTATATCAGGATTGTATTCAACTTGAACTTCCTCTTTTATAGTGGGAGCAATATCGAACATCGATTTTTCTTCGACTTCAGTGTCAAACTCCTTATCACCTTTAAGCATAGAAAACAATCTTTGAATTGTAGTTATACAGACACGGCTTACAGGATCAATTACATTTGTTGTTAAGTGCTGTACATTATAAAGTTCTGTAAATTTTCTTCCATCGTCGGGAGTTATATACTGCTGAAATTCCATTCTTGTTTGACGGCCAAGATTATTACGGTCAACCAGGAATAGAACTCTTTTTGCATCCGCAAATTTGATTAGACGGTAAACAAAACTAACTGCTGTAAATGTTTTGCCCGAACCGGTAGCCATTTGAATAAGAGCACGTGGATTATTATTCTTTAATGATTCTTCCAGGTTTATAATTGCTTCAAACTGAGGATACCATAAACGGTCTTGAATCAAAGGAGGTGGATGTTGTAGTCGATCCCTAAGAGTTTCATCAGATTTTGCCCACTCAATTAGCGTTTTCGGCTGATGAAATGCAAAAACTAAGCGTGACCTGGAATTGGGATCTCGTAAATCTCTGAACAATGTTTCGGTTCCGGTACTTTCATAAAGAAACGACAAAGGCAATTCAACATGAGGTATTTCTTCTTTGAAACTGGTTGAGTATTTATAGCTTTGTTCTGATACACCACTAAGAGTTGTACCTACAGGTTTGGCTTCAACAACACCAACGGCTTTTCGATCAACAAAGAGTATGTAATCTGCTGGGCCGGAATTCGTTGGATATTCCCTAACGGCAATTCCTTGAGAAGCACCAAGATTTAGTTGGCTTACATCGTGAACTGTCCAACCAGCTTTTGTTAAGAGTCCATCAATGTTTTTTCTTGCTTCTTGTTCCGGCGTCATTTAATACAAAACTGCTTTGAGTAAAACTAGACAAGGCAACGTTTATATTTCCTGATAGAGTGTTTGGAAAAACTGTTCATTTAAGAAATTTGCTCCCCAAACGCTTTTTTCAAAATTAATATAAGCATTTTATGTTTGCAATCTAATTCTGAAAAATCTTGCGAGGCAGGTATTATATCGGGTCTTCAAATTTCCTTCAAAAATTCCCCACTCAATTCGGGATTTTGGATGTTAAAAACGAATCTGAGGCATTGGGCTGGAAAAGATAACATTTCGCTTTCTTCTTGCTTTTCAAGATCGAATCACTCATATTTGCACTGGTGACTGTACTAGTGACTACCTGTGACCCTAAATGAAGCCCAGTAAGTAAGAAGGTAGGATAAGTCAAGTCTCCGTAAGTTATTGTGTTAGAACGAGTTTTAGCGGAGAGACAGGGATTCGAACCCCGGAAGGACTTGCATCCTTAACGGTTTTTCC
>CAYUVK010000063.1:0-17418 GCA_964448105.1 uncultured Ignavibacteriaceae bacterium | reverse complement strand
TTTGCGGAGAGACAGGGATTCGAACCCCGGAAGGACTTGCATCCTTAACGGTTTTTCCAAAGGATCCTTTGGACAAGACCGTCGCATTCAACCATTAAATTTATTTTGATATTATTCCTTTTAACTTTAACCATTGTTTCCCTTCAACTGACTTAAAAAACATTTCTCTCCTATATGCTTCTGATTTTGTGGAAAACGTTTCAAAATAATGAATATTCCAAGGACGGTATGCTTTTGTGGAACGAACTTTTCCCGAATTATGATTTGATAAACGTTTATTTAAATCTTTGCAATGTCCGTAATAGTGTCTGTTTGCAGATATACTTTTGAGAATATAAGTATAAAACATCTTTGCGGAGAGACAGGGATTCGAACCCCGGAAGGACTTGCATCCTTAACGGTTTTCAAGACCGCCGCATTCAACCACTCTGCCATCTCTCCAGCGCATCAAGATCAACATGCCGATATTTTAGGCTACAAATATATAAATACTATTTTTTACGGCAAAATTCAATTTTGATTTATTGCAATTTCAGTTCAAAATAAAAATGTATTTCAATTTTAATATTATTTCCCAATTTTTGTTCGTAAACGTAACTTGGAAAGATAGGATAGGTATTCTGATTTTGTGGTTAAACCTTGCAGCCGAATAAAATATTCATCTCCCTTACTAACCTGGTTATCGAAATAATAAGCCCTGCTTAAATTGAATACAACCTGTGCATCCTCAAGATCAGCTTTTATTAAATATGAGATTGCTTTGGTATAATTGCTGTCCATTAATGCAATCTGGCCAATCCATTTATATGCAAAATCATTTTCCCTGTAATTTAAAGAGCTTAATAATAAATCGGATGCTTTTTGATATTCTTTATTCTTTAAAAGGACTAATGCTGCTTTATCATAAAAATCAATCTCTGTTGGTATTGATATAACAAGAGCATTATATTCAGAAAATGCTTTATCTAAATTCCCCTTGTTTTCATAAAATTCTCCTAATTCCATATGACCTGTTTCAAGACTTATTTTCTCTTTAATCACTTGAAAAGCGATATCCTCAATTTGATTAGCAGGCTTATAATTTTGCACAAAACGATTCGGCAAAGATTTGGATTGGAAAGGCCAGCCTCCTTTTAACTGCTCAACGGAAAGTGCGGCATACACACTGTCAAGTTCCGTTACTCCCCTATTTTTTTCCTGCCGGATACAATCACACGACCATGTTTTATCTATCATTTGATTGTTTTTCATAGTCTCGTAAAAAGCTTTTGTTAAAAGGAAATAGCCTTCTTTATTCGGGTGGAGATGCTCGAGTATTAATTCTTTCCCAATAATTCCATTGACTGATTCCTTTTCAAAATATTCGATTGCAGGCACAATAGGAAAATTATATTTTTTCGCTAACCCTCTTAAGATAATATTAAATTCTTCCGGTGCGCGGAACCGTAAAGCATCCAGATCCTTCGCTTCAATATAATATTTTCTTGCTTTATCAATCTCACCTTCAGCTTCCAGCCGCCTGGCAATTTTATACTCTTTATCTGCCGAATTTCCTTCCTTATCTTTTATGGAAATAAAAGGATCCTGATCACGTATATTGCTTACCAGTCCACTTAACACTACCGGTACATTTTTAGCAGCCGCTTTTTGAAGTATTATGGAGAAAATTTATAATTATAAATAAAATCCACCAGCTGCTGCAGTGCTCTTTTAGAAGCTTTTGTATTCAGATCAATTGAATTTTTATTAAATATATTGTTGCTTTCATCATTAGACAACATTTCATGATAACAGCAAAGCATTCCTTCAAAATTTCCTCCTGTAAAAATATAGTATGGGTTTTTCATGGAATGAAAATTCTTTCCTAAATTAATAAACTCGCTCCATGTTAGAGAATTTTGAATCTTCTTTTCAATTGTGTTACCATCAGGCAGGCTGCGAATTAAATCTTTCCTATAATATAAAACTCCGACATCCAGGAAAAGCGGGAAGGCAACCAAGTTGCCTTCGTGATAACATACTTTTAGAGCTTTTTCATTAACTCCGCTAAGTACTTTTTCATCAAAGTAATTTTCCATCGAATAGCCCCATTTGGCAAACCTTGGAATCCATATAAGATCAACTGCAAAAATATCTATGCCATCGCTTCGACTACGCAGAGAACGAGTTAATATTTCTTTGCGATCATTTGTTGTAAAATGATAAAAAGGAAGATTTACCGGGATAATTTCAATTTCATTTTTATACTTTTGATTAAACTTCTCGATAATTTTCAGATGTGCTTTTGAAATGTTATCAATGTAATATAACTTTTTTACGGTGTTATCGGGAAAAAGATTGATTTGGGACTGCAAATAAAAGAAAAAAAAGATTGAAATTATAGAGACTAAAATAGTTATCAATAAAAAAGGGTATCCCTTTATAACCTTTGATATTTTATTCACCTTATTCTCCGTTAAACTATTTTACATATTATTATAGAAAGGGAAGTTTAGATAATGAATTTTTTGCCGTATAATTATCCCTTTTTTATTCCTCCAGATTCTATACGGAAAGATTTAACCTATGGAAAGAAGTTTTTCCGTATAGTAACATAACATAATTTATGAAATTCAAATTTCTATTCAAAATTAAGAAATTACTTTTTATTTTGAGAGATATAAAAAAATAAATATTAACTCATTTTGTGTGTTAAAAAAATTGAAGTAATTGCGGAATGTATTTAAATAAGATAGATCACGAACCGGTTTGAAATGTAGTTATGTTGTTCCGGAATTTCTGTTTCTGTATATTTTTAATAGACCACTTAAATAATAATTTAAAATAGTTGAAAGGATTCCCCGCTAATTCACTATAATTTTTTTCTCCCATAACTACATCTGTCATCAATTCACTTAATTTTTTGCCATAAAGTCTAACTATCCAAATGCGCAGACTGTTATAACCATAGATAAAAAATGATAAAAATTTTCCTGCTTTCAATTCAGGTAAAATTTTTTTTGATACTTGGTAATTATATTCTTTACAAACTAATTCAGGTATTAAATTTCCTTTTATTATTGAATCTGCAGCGAGCTGTCCGCTTTGAACTGCAAAACTTATTCCTTCTGCAGTAATAGGATCGATAAACCCGGCAGAATCTCCAATTAATAGAATTCTGTTCTTTGCAAATGTTTTCTTGAAATTTAACGGAATAACAAATCCATGTCTATCCGATTTATTTATTTTCTTTATTCTCAAAGATTCCAAATACTTCGAAAAATAATAATTCAAGTTGCCGTTTTTTAACTTCATACTTAATACACCAATGGACAAATGATCTTTCTTTGGAAAAACCCACCCATATCCACCGGGAACAATTCCAAAATCAAAACGGGCAGCATTTCTGAAATAATGTAAAATATCATCATCAACATAGACTTCATATTCCAACGCTGGCAAAAACTTCCTATTATCCTTTCCAAAATATTTTTTCGCTGCCAAACTTAAAGCTCCTTCGGCAGAAATTAGAAATTTAGAATGAAACTTTTCCTCCTTATTTTTTAGGATTACTTCTATATAATTTTCTAAGTAACTCAAATCTTTCAATTCGGTTTCATCTTTTATTTCTGCACCTAATTTTTTTGCTTCATTAATTAAATGAAAATCCAGTTCGCTCCTCATGGTCATGGATATTATAGGCTTTTCTCTTTTTGTTAAAAAGCAAACATTTGCCTCAAAATCGTTTATCTCTGTAGCATAACAGGTGCTTTCTATAATTTCAGAAAGATCCAAAGGAATTAAGTTCAGTCCCCTAAAAGTTAAACCTCCTCCGCACGTCTTATATCTTGGAAGCTTTTCTTTTTCTAAAACAAGAATTTTTTTGCCGGCTTTTGCTAAAACATAAGCAGCAGAGGCCCCGGCCGGTCCACTTCCTACTATTATTACATCATAAATATTTAAATCGGAACCAGACATTTTATTAGTGATAAATTATTTTCCTGTAAAATAATTTAATTTTTCTTAATCCTCTACAGGCAAAAATAAATTTTTAAGTACTTATGCGCCAAATCTCGTATGCCGGAAAAGGAGCTAAACAGACCATTTATAAGAATTTGTGTTTCGATTTTTCTTTTATCATAATCTTTTTTTGCCTTTTATTGATTTGTATAAAATAAAACTTACACTTGTTTTACAATAAATATTTCCTTCACAAAAACTTTTATTGATATGAGGCACTTATCATTTTCCATATCTTATGTATGTTAGTAAAAAATGAAAAGAAAATATTCAAATAGCATCAATAACTTATCAAATAAATTATATTATAAAATCGTTAGAAGTATTTAGCATTTGCAGGGTGATTAAACCTTAACAATCGCTTACCAGGTTAAATAAATCTTTAGAAAATAAAAGAGGTAATATTGTGAGTGACTATCAACCTATTGAAAATTATGGGGTTATCGGGGATCTCAATACCGTTGCGTTAGTAGGCATAAATGGTTCAATAGACTTTATGTGTTTTCCATTCTTTGATTCTCCAACAATATTTGCTGCTTTACTGGATAAAAATAAAGGCGGATGTTTTCAAATATATCCCATAATAGATGATCCTAAAAATAAACAGCTTTATATACCCGATACAAATGTCCTTCTTACAAGATTTCTTTCGCAAAATGGAATAAGTGAACTGACTGATTTTATGCCGGTGGAAGATCTGTATGAAGGGAAAATTCTAATGAGAAGAATTACAAATATAAAAGGGGAACTAAGCTATAGAATGAATTGTAATCCAAGATTTAACTATGCACGATCAAAACATAAAGCAAATATGCATGATAACTCTATATTATTTGAAAGCGAGGGAGAAGATAAAACAGTTATAAGATTAAAAAGCAATGTTCCAATTGAAATTAAGAATGGTGATGGTTTTGCCGAATTTACTTTAAAGGCAGGTGAAAGAGCAGATTTTATTTTAGAGCTTGTAAAAGATGGCAATGTACCTCAATACAATTTATCCGATATGGTTACAAAAAAACTTTATGAAACAATGAACTACTGGAAAAGCTGGATAGATGCTTCACGTTATAAGGGAAGATGGAGAGAAACGGTTCACCGTTCTGCACTCGTTTTAAAATTATTAACATCGTATGATTACGGTTCAGTTATTGCTTCACCTACTTTCGGCTTGCCGGAAAATATAGGAGGACCAAGAAATTGGGATTACCGGTATACATGGATTCGCGATGCTTCATTTACTATTTATACATTCTTAAGTCTCGGGTATACTAAAGAAGCCGAACAATTTATGAAATGGGTTGAAAAACAATGTGAAGATATTGGTGAAGCAGGTAATTTAGGTTTAATGTATACTATTAGCGGGAAAGGCGTACCTAACGAAACTATTTTATCAAACCTTGAAGGGTATAAGAAATCATCTCCGGTTAGAATAGGTAATGATGCAAATAATCAGCTTCAGCTTGATATATATGGAGAAATGATGGATTCGGTTTATTTGTTTAACAAATATGGAAACCGTATCTCACATGATTTCTGGAATGATATTTCAAAACAAATAAATTGGGTTGCAAAAAACTGGGATCAAAAAGACCAGGGAATATGGGAAGTGAGAGGTGGTAAAAGGAACTTTCTTTATTCCAGGTTTATGTGCTGGGTTGCATTAGACCGTGCGGTTCGGCTTGCAGAAATGAGTTCCTTCCCATATCCTTCAAAATGGAAAGAAGAAAGAGATAAAATTTATAACGAAATTTATACTGAGTTTTGGAATGAAAAAAGAAAAACGTTTGTACAATATAAAGACGCTGATTCAGTTGACGCAGCAACATTACTAATGCCGTTAATCAGGTTTGTCAGTCCAAAAGATCCAAGATGGCTTTCAACTTTAAAAGCTATTGAAAAGGATCTTGTTTCAGATTCCTTAGTTTACAGGTATAGATTTAAAGAAGCCGCTGCAGATGGTTTGAAAACAGGAGAAGGGACTTTTTCAATGTGCACCTTCTGGTATATTGAATGTTTATCGGGAGCGGGGCAGCTTCAAAAAGCAAGATTGTTTTTTGAAAAAATGATGGGGTATTCTAATCACCTTGGTTTGTTCTCTGAACAATTAGGTGAACAAGGTGAAGCTCTTGGCAATTATCCCCAGGCATTTACTCACCTGGGAATGATTAGCGCTGCATTGAATTTAGACAAGCAGTTAAGTGATGAAAGAAACCGCGGAAACAGTAAGGATTATAAACAATTTTATTACTAACTATTATTGTACTATAAAGGATTATAGATACTTAAATATTTTTAGAAAGAATTAAATAGAGATAAATAATATGAAAGCTTTAGCAATAAAACCGGGCAAAGGAGATCTAAAAATAATTGATGCTCCTGAACCTAAAATTCAATTTCCTGATGACATAAAGTTAAAGGTATTACAAGTAGGTATTTGCGGAACTGATCGTGAAGAAATAGAAGGAGGAAGAGCAGATGCACCATACAACGAAGATCATCTTATAATCGGGCATGAAATGTTCGGGAAAGTTGTGGACGTTGGTAAAGAGGTTTCAAAAGTTAAAAAAGGAGACTATGCTTTATTTATAGTTAGACGGGGTTGCGGTAAGTGCTATCCGTGTTTAAATGGACGAAGCGATATGTGCTATACCGGTGAATATAAAGAACGCGGTATAAAAGGTTTACACGGCTATCAGGCTGAATTTGTAGTAGATAGTGAAAAATACATAGTTAGGGTACCTAAAGAAATTGCATCTATCGGCGTTTTAGCCGAACCTACATCGGTGATAGAAAAAGCTATTGATGACTCTTTATTAATACAGGAAGCCAGGATACCGGGAGTAAAAGCATCTTCATGGCTTGAAGGAAGAAAAGCATTAGTTGCAGGATTAGGACCTGTTGGTTTATTATCGGCAGTAGTATTAAGGTTAAGAAATGCAGATGTATATGGTCTTGATATTGTCGACGAAGATTCAAAGCGCCCCTCTCTTTTGAAAGAAATTGGAGGTAAATATATCGATGGCAGAAAAGTTAAAACTACAGATATAGATGAAAAAATTGGTGCAATGGACTTTGTTCTGGAAGCTGCCGGAGTTACAAAACTGGAATTTCAGTTGCTTGATACAATAGGGATAAACGGAATTTATGTCTTATCTGGAATTCCGGGAGGGAATCATCCGGTTAACATTTTAGGTGATGAATTAATCAGAAAAATGGTATTGATGAATCATGTATGGCTGGGAAGTGTTAATGCTAGCATAGGTCATTATAATATGGCAATTAGCGATCTTCAAAAAGCAAATTTAAAGTGGGAAAATACAGTTGAAGAAATCATATCCAATAAATTTCATTATACAGAAATTTCAAAAGCACTAGAAATTGATTCATCACACGGAATAAAAACTGTTATAGAATGGGATTCTCTATAGTTTATTGTTCGTTGTCCACCTTCGCTGAAGCCTGCCTGCAGAATGAATCTTTCAGAAGGCAAGTTTCGGTGGATAAATTTGTGGCTTGTGGTTAGTTTTTTTTGAATTTAACTAGTAAGTAATCCGAAAGGAAAATTCTTAAATATTTCTCCTATTAATATTTTATCTGTCTTCTTAAACATTTCCTCGGTAAGGTTATTCTTCAAAGAAGTTGAATTAATTTTATCCATTTTAATATAAGTATCTTCCCAAACATCGGTACCGATCGGAAAATTATTTTCTTCAACTATAGTTGTAAGAAATCTTGGTGCGATAGTTATAACGGAATTTCCTTCAAAATTTCTTGTATAGGAAATTATATTATCTTTATATTTTCCGCCGGTTTCTAAAGGTATAAAATTTCCTTCGTCATAAATCTCTAAATTATCATTCCTAACCTGAAGAGATTTGTAAGTCATATATAATTTAATTTTCCCGTCCGAAGGATTTGTTAATAAATTTTGTAAAAAAGAAATCCTGTTATCATTTGTTTTTATTCTTGAATCTTGTTCAACAATTTCATTTAAATATTCTCTCCTTAATTGATAATCGACCGGCTGGCGGTTATCGGGATCTACTAAAAAAAGATCCCATAATTCGGTTCCCTGGTAAAAATCCGGTATTCCCGGAGAAGTAATTTTAATTAAAGTTTGAGATAGCGAGTTATACACTCCGTAAAAAGCTATCTTCTTTTGGAAAGAAGAAAAATCATTATAAAATTCGCTGTTGTTATTTAAAATGCTTTCAATAAACGTAAGTGCAGCAGTTTCATAATCTGTATCATTTCTTGTCCATGAAGAATGTTCTTTAGCTTCACGCATTGATTTAATTAAGTACTGCTTAATGCGTTTAAGATAGTTCTCATTATTCTCAATATTAAACGGATAAGAACCAATTAGAGTTTGATATATAAAATATTCCAGGTTATTATCGGGAATTAAATAACCATCTCTACGTTTTTTAAACTGCCTATTAATTCGATTCCACGCTCTAACTTTTTTAATCCATTCTTCAGGTATTTCAGATATAACATTTATTCTTGCTCTTACATCCTCCCCTCTTTTTGTGTCATGAGTTGAAGTTGTGTTAATTGTATGCCGCCAATTTGAAAATCTTTTTTTGTTAAAGTTGTAAAATTCATTTAAAGAGATTCCAAATTTATTGGGGTTGCTGCCAACTTCATTCAGCGAAATCAATCTATTAAAAACATATAAAAAGGTATCCTCAAAACCCTTTGCCATTATGGGTCCTGTTAATTGTTGAAATTTCATTAAAAAATTCAGCGATTTATCTTTCTGTTCAATTGTAAACTTTTCGCCGTATTCTCTTGTTAATAAGCTTCCAATAAATTGAAATTCTTTTGATAATAATTGACTTTCATTTTTTACTTTTTCTATTACACCTGAAAGATATTTTCTATCGGTTTTTCTATTTTTAGTACTGCTTATATATGTTCTATAAATCGGGAAATGAGTTAGGATTTCTTCCAAAGCTTCTTTAACTCCGTGCAGCGTAATATCAACACCAAACCTGTCTTTGCTGGAAATTTCCTCAATTAAAATAGCCAGGTTTTCAACATCTCCAGCCATTCTTGTTTGGATTATTAATTTTTTCTTTTCAATTACAAGCTGTTCATATGTTTTATTTAAACCGGAAAATTTATTGTAGAATGAAGTGAACTTATTGCTGCTTTTTCTTTGGCAAAAAATTTCATTTAGAAAATTTAGATAATCATACCCGGTTGTACCCTGAACAGGCCAATAAGAAGGGCTGTTTTCTTCAAATTCCAGAATTTTTTCAACAACCAGGTAAATATCTTTACTTCTATCACGCAAATTTAATAGATAGCCGGAAGGGTCATAAAGACCATCAATGTGATCAATCCTTAAACCGGATATTTTATCTTCTTTGATTAATTTAAAAACAAGAGAATGAATCCTGTTAAAAACCTCTTCATTTTCAACGCGTAAAGAGATTAGTTCGTTAACGTTAAAAAACCTCCGGTAATTTATTTCCTCGTTTGCTACTTTCCAGAATGCAATTCGAAAATTCTGCTGTGATAAAAGTTTATCCAGCAAATCAAAACTTTCCGGCATTCCTTTAAAACCGTTATAAATTTTTAGGTTTTCATCAATAAAATCTTTGATATTATAATTGTCTATGTACAATCCCCATAGAATACCTTTAAGAAATTTTATCTGGTTATATCTTTCATCAATCTCTTCTGCAGTAGGTAAAGACTTAACAACAAATAAAGCTCCCATATATCTTATAAAATCAGGATCATTTCTCCCTAATTTATTCCGCAGCTTATCGAGCCTAAATGAGAGGACATCGGCATAGGATTCTATTTTGATGGGAAGTCTTGTTTCATAATAATTAATACTTAAACCGTCTTCATCATAATTCAACTTTATCTCACCGTTTTCAAGAGCTTCCTGGTAAAACTTTCCAAGGAATGGAGCTAATATCCTGTTTTGCATTCCTGCATGATGATGGCTCCAATCTATATCAAAAAAATCTGCATACTGAGAATTGGAACCATTTTCAAGGAGATCAATAAGCATTCTATTTTGTGTATTGAATGCCATATGATTAGGAACAAAATCCTGAAGCCAATGAATATCAAATTTTTTTATTTCATCAATTAGTGAATCAAATTCCTCATCAGTACCGACTTGCGGATTTAATAAATTTGGTTCCACTACATCATAACCGTGAGTGCTGTCTTTTTTAGCTTTAAATATTGGAGAAGCATAAATATCGGAAATCCCCAGTTTTGAAAGATAATTTATAATACCTTTTGCAGATGTAAATCCGAATGATGAATTAAACTGCAGTCTGTAAGTTGATTTCGGGATGTGCATTTACTGAAATCCTTACTTGTAAATTTTTTTCCAGGTTATTAAAAAGTTCAACCCATTTTTTATAGTCACCGCCTTCGTCTTCAATTGCACTTTTAATTTTATCCAGCCCTTTCTTAGCAATATAAAAAAGTATATTTTGAGCTTTCCATAAATCAAGTTCCAGTGATAGTTCACTTAGCGTTTGGATAGAAATATTTATTTCTTCCAATAATTCCAAAATTTCCGGCTGCTGCTTAAAAATTTCCATCAAATAATTAATCCTCTGGCTAGCAGCGTAACTTAAAGCAGGTCTATCCAGTTCCACCGACCACTTTTTAGCTTCTTCAGATAACTTTTTTAATTTTTCAAGATCAATCGTGCCTGTACCTTCAAGCATTCTTTTAAAATCTGTATTGATAATAAACTCAACCGCAGTTAAGACTGCTTTTGGAAGCGGGGTCTCAGTTTCTTTCATAGCCTGCATTACAGGATAATAATTATCATAAATCTGGCGGAAAGAAAATTCAATATCCTTTAATGTATTTTCCATAATTTTATTAAATACATTCCTGCTTTCGTCTTTAAACAAGTGCCATATAGTATAATTATGCGTTCCGAAATGCTTATCAATTAACATAATTATTTCCACTACATTAAGTCTTGAAAAAGCTTTACTCAGTTCTTTATTCATTTTATCATATTTATCATCGGATAAACTTTCTCTCACTCCGCCATTAATATTATGGTCACCGAGGTGAAGAAAAGCAAAGCTGATATTTTTTTCTTCAAAGGTAATTTGGGATCTCATTAATACTCTGCCTATTACCATCTTTTGCTTACCGGCTTCCTTGAGATCACGATTAATATTTTCAACTTCATAGCAAAAGATTTCGGTTTTTTCGGAATATTCTTCAAACAATGATGATACTGCATAGTGAGCAGCAACTCTCTGTAAATCTATAATAGCAGGTTTAACAAAATTTTCATAAACAACTCTACCGTTTTTAATATCCGGAATATTACTTGGTGCGTTTTTTAAAAGATCTAAAAATTTCTTTTCAAGTTTTACTTCATTTAATTCATCTAAAAGCTGGATTGCCCTTGCTGCATATAAAATAACCTGTACAGTTTCAATACCTGAAATCTCATCAAAAAACCAACCGCAGCTTGTATACATAAGCAAGGCATGACGCTGTATTTCAAGTATTTTCAATATTTTTATTTTCTCCTCGTTAGATATTTCTTGAATACCAAACGATGAAAGAAATTTTGTAATATTGCCGGATGTCCTATCATGAATAATTTTTATATAACTATTTCTAAATTTCCAAACATCCTCCGTGTAAATACCGATTTCTTTTTCGTAAAAAGGAATTAAAGTATCCCGAAGCCAATCCAAAGCATTACGAAGAGGAGCACGCCATTCCTGGTTCCAATCCGGAATACCTGAGTTACAACCGCAGTCACTTCGCCATCTTTCGATACCGTGAGCACAGCTCCATGATGTATTCTCAATAATCTCCACCTCATATTCTGGAGGGAACTTCTCAAGGAATTCGCCGTAGATAGTAATATCAGCATATTTATATGATTCAATAAAATGAATACAATAAGCCAATGCCATATCGCCATGCTTTTGATGATGTCCATAAGTTTCTCCATCGTTAGCTATATGAGCAATTTGTCCGTCACCTGGTTTTTCATCCAAAGTATGAAGGAGTCTATTTGCTAAATTTTCTCCGTTCAATAAAAGATTACCAAAGGCAAGATCATTAGAAATAATACCATCATAAAAAAATAAATTAATTTTCTTTCCCGATGGAAGTTTACACAAATAAGCTCTTCGGGGGTCTATTTTAGAACCTGAAACATCTAACCATTTCTCTTCATTTATTTTCTTTATTCTATTTGCCTGGTTGGGAGCGAGAATTGTAAACTTGATACCTTGTTCTGCTAAAATTTCAAGTGTTTCAATGTCTACTGCGGTTTCCGCCAGCCACATTCCTTCAGGTTCTCTTCCGAATCTATATTTAAAATCCTCTTTTCCCCAAATTACTTGAGTCTCTTTATCCCTCCTATTAGCTAAGGGCATAATTAGATGGTTGTAGACCTGGGCAATTGCAGATCCATGACCGGAAAATCTTTTCCTGCTTTCTTTATCGGCCTGCAGAATTGCAGCATAAACATCAGGTGCGTGAGTTTCAAGCCAAGATAAAAGTGTAGGTCCGAAATTAAAACTAATCCTTGAATAATTATTTATTATTTCTACAACGGTTTTATTATTGCTTAATATTCTGGCAGCGGCATTCGGGCTATAACATTCTGCCGTAATTTTCTCGTTCCAATCTCTATAAGGATATGCAGAATCCTGCACTTCAATTTCTTCCAACCACGGATTTTCTCTTGGCGGCTGGTAAAAATGACCATGTATGCAGACATACCTATTCATTAATTACTCCAATTCGTAAATGGATATACTATATTTTTTAATAGTAATATTTTGTGGTTTTCCTAAAACTTTTTCAGGTGTTGAAGCTCCGGGACCTTCCCATTTTTCATCTGCAGAATCTAAAATCTTTTCCCATTTTCCTTCCGAAAAAGGGATTTTCGTTGTAACAACTTCGTTATTAAAATTTAAAATGGCTGTAATTTTATTTCCTTTCCACCACCTTCTCAAAATTAGTGTTTTATCTTTTCCCGTTCCATTAACTTCAAAATCTTTTCTATTAAATGAATATAAAGCTTTATTTTTCTTCCTCATATTTATTAAATATTTGTAAAAATCTAATAAAACTTTGTGTTTGCTCTCATTTGATAATTCCCAATTAAGTTTTGAGTTTTGAAATGTTTTTTCACTTTGAGGATCCGGAAATTCGTCCTTCCATTGAAAAGATGAAAATTCCTCTTTCCTTCCTTTTCTAACTGCTTCAATCAGCTCTCGATCATTAAAACTGACAAAATATAAAAACGGATTATCTTCATTATATTCCTGGCCCATAAATATTAAAGGAATGTATGGAGAAATTAATAAGGCAGCAGCAACTAATTTTATTTCTTCGAAAGAAACCCGTCGGGACAATCTTTCACCAAATGCCCTGTTTCCAACTTGATCATGGTTCTGAATATTAATAACAAATTGATCAGGCTTTCTTTCCATTGCCGAATTTCCATGTTTCCTTTTTCTGTATTTTGAATATTGTCCTGTATAAACAAAAGTATTTTGAATTGATTTTATTAAATCTTCGGTTGTTCTAAAATCCTGGTAATAGCCCTGTCTTTCCTTTGTTAACAAAGAATGAATTGAATGATGAAAATCATCGCTCCATTGAGCATCGATTCCGAAACCATGTTCATTAATAGGTCTAATAACCTTGCTGTCATTTAGATCACTTTCGGCAATTAAAAAAAATTCCCTTCCAATTATTTTCGATAGTTTTTTTGTTTCTTCTGCTAGTTCCAGTAAAAAATGTTTTGCACTCATATCATAAATTCTATCGATAGCATCAAGACGGAGCGCATCAACATGAAAATTTGAAAACCAGTATAAAGCATTCTCGATAAAATAATTTCTTACGGCGTCGGAATTTGGCCCATCAAAATTTATTGCGTCACCCCACGGAGAGTGATAAAAAGAATTAAAGTAGAAACCATATTTCCCCGTATAATTTCCTTCCGGTCCAAAATGATTGTATACTACATCGAGTATAACAGCTAAATTTAAATTATGGCAGGAATTAATAAGTTTTTTTAAGCCATCGGGTCCACCGTAACTATTTTGAGGAGCATAATGATAAACACCGTCATAACCCCAATTACGATTCCCGGGGAATTGAGCAATAGGCATTAATTCTATTGCAGTAATTCCTAATTCTCTTAAATGTTCTAATCTTGACATGGCACTTTTAAAAGTTCCTTCTTCTGTAAAGGTTCCGGTATGAATTTCATAAATAATATAATCCTTTAACTCGAGTCCTTTCCAATTTTTATCATCCCACTTAAACAAAGAATGATTTACGGTTGCAGAAGCTTTATGAACTCCATCCGGCTGGAAATTAGATGCCGGATCGGGTTTCTCATCAGAATTATTTATTTTAAAATAGTATCTTGTCCCGGGCGAAACATTATTAATTACAATTGACCAATAATCAAATTCATCTTTATGTAAATTGATTAAACTTTCCTGCGGAGAAATAATTTTAAGAGATAATTCTTTGGCTTTGGGTGCCCAAATTCTAAATTCACATCTTCCATCTTCTAAATATTGTGCACCTAATTTCATAAATAATTCCAGAAAATTTATGTACTGTTTCTTAGATATTTTTTCATGTATAGAAGCCCCTTAAAGGGAATATTTAACCAGGGAGAATTTTCGGTTAAACAATTTGCCATTTCAATTAATATTTTTTCCAGAAAATAAAAGTGAAATAAATATTCGATTTCATTTTTATCTTTAGGAAGAAAATCAGAATTGTTTACCGAATTAAGATAAGAAGATAAAAATCTATTACCAATATAAAGCCACCATTGCTGAGCCAACTGTTCTGATCTTGCAACTTCAGCTTTTGTTTGGGAATCCTCCGTAAAAGAAGCCACATAAGCTGCAAAATGAAATGACCAGATCATAGATGCCACATCTCTTAAGGAAGTTCTTTTCATTCTTCTTTCACTTAAAGGCATAGATGAAAGTCCCTCAAAATTTGTTACTATAAAATCCTTGCCTGTAAAAAGTATTTGTCTTAAATGGTAGTCACCATGAATTCTTATCCTTTTTGCATTAATTTTATTTTTTAGTATAAGGGCAATATAATCTATAATTTCCTCTTCAAGCTCCAGAGCTTTCTTGGCTTCTCTTTGAAGGTTTTTATCTATATCATTTATATGTTTTTTTATTAACCTGAAAGCATTCTTAGTAGTGCTTCTTAACGACTGATAAATAGAACGTTGATAAAACGATGAAAACGGTTCCGGGGCAAAAGCTTTATCTTCATTGTTTGAGCTAAGTGCTAAGTGAAGCTGAGCTGTTCTTTCACCTAAGAGCCCTGCCATTTCAATAAAAATATTATCCACAGCATCAGAAACAGCGATACCGTTTTGCAATTTAGCAGGTTCTACAAATAAACTATTTAAAGTTCTTTTGTGTCTTCTTTTCCCTTTGTTATTTAGATATAAATTTTCAAAATATTTTTTTGCCGCATCTAAAAAATAAATCCATGCATCTCCCTGGTTAGGAAAATATTTTTTTATTAATCCTATAGTAATAGGTTCACTGTGAGGCTGCTCATAAGTTATTTTACCGGCATATTGATGAATATTTTGAAAAGCCGTGCTGTTTGACAAAAATGATAAAATTTCAGCCCCCGGGTGTATCCCTTCATCGAGCTTTCGATATAATTTTAGAATTAAATTCTCACTATATAAAATATTTATATTTCTGGTGTCGGTTTTTATTAATTTCGAGGGAGAAAACTGCCTGCTGTCGTTAAATAATCTTTGCAGTTTCTTCTCTTTTGAAAAGCACAATTCGCCGGCACTGCCTTTTATTGTCCTTTTAACGGATATGGTTTTCATAAAATTTTGCTGAAAGATCTCATCAAATATCCCGTCGAAGATAATCATCTGGTTATTTTCATTATCCTTAAACTCTGCCATTACTGCAGGAGCATTATCGTACAAAACCGCACCGCTGAAAGCTACAGCGTTAGATGTTACAGGAAGAAGATAAAATTCAGGCAATTCATCTACATAAGATACTTTTAAAATTAAAACACTATCTTTTTCCGATAGCTGAACTTTATCAATAATCTGAATATTATCAATTTTGAATTCGCCTTTTTTGAACCAGTCTGTCTGTTCAATATACCCGAGTAAAAATTTTTCTTTAAATACATCATTTTTACTTGAAACATCTGGAATGATTTTATCTCTCTTTATCCCTTCATGTTTGTTAATTTTCTTCAGTTCAAACCAATAATAATCATAAGAGCTTAGCGTAAGCATATAATACAATTCGCCTATCGGTGGGAATTTATTTAGACTAAATGTTTCAATTGGAGTATATCCTAAAAATTTTGAAAGATCTAACTCAACAACTTGAGAAAAACGGGAAAGGTTTGCTACAACGAGAATTATTTCCTCACCAAAAGTCCTCAAAAACGCAATCACTTTAGGATTTCGAGGTGAAAGAAACTCTATTTTTCCACTGCCAAATGCTTTATATCTTTTTCTTATTCCAAGTGCCCTTTTCATCCACCATAATAACGAAGAAGTATTTGTTTGCTGAACTTCAACATTTACAGCTTCGTAATGATATTCGGGATCGATTATTATCGGCAGGAAAAGTTTTTGAGGATTTGCATCTGAGAACCCAGCATTTCTGTCTGAATTCCATTGCATTGGGGTACGAACTCCATTCCTATCTCCAAGATAGTAATTATCTCCCATTCCTATCTCATCACCATAATAAATAATTGGGGTACCGGGAAATGAAAATAAAAGAATGTTTAACAATTCAATCTTTCTTCTATTATTTTCAACCAAAGGGGCAAGACGTCTCCTAATTCCTAAATTCACCCTGGCACGGCTGTCTTTCGCAAAGAACCTGTACATATAATCACGTTCTTCATCTGTAACCATTTCAAGAGTTAATTCATCATGGTTACGGAGGAACATTGCCCATTGACAATTTTCCGGTATCTCGGGAGTTTGATCAAGGATATCAATAATCGGAAACCTATCCTCCATTTGAATAGCCATATACATTCTAGGCATTAATGGGAAATGAAATGCCATTTGACATTCATCACCGCTTTCCATATAGGCAACAGCATCCTCAGGCCATTGATTTGCTTCTGCAAGCAGCATTTTATCTTTATATTTGTCTGTTACATGCCTGTTCAATTTTTTTAGAAACTCGTGAGTTTCAGGAAGATTCTCACAGCTTGTACCTTCGCGCTCATAAAGATACGGAACAGCATCCAGCCGCAACCCATCAACTCCCATATCAAACCAGAAATCAACTGCTTTATATAAAAACTCATGGACCTCAGGATTCTCAAAGTTTAAATCGGGCTGATGAGAATAAAACCTGTGCCAGTAATATGCTTTGG
>CAYUVK010000062.1:0-28846 GCA_964448105.1 uncultured Ignavibacteriaceae bacterium | reverse complement strand
AATGTTTTTATAAAAACTTTTTTACTATCCTTGATTTATTTTGGACAGCAGTGATTCAACTAAAAAGGGAACTCTTCCTTGTAATCTATCTTTTCTTCAAGTTTTTCTACCGGTAATTTTTTAGCAGTAAGATGTATCGGATTGCCTTCTACGTAAATTGATTTGTAAGGTTTTGTAGGACATGCAAACTCACATGCACCGCAGCCAATACAATATTCTTCTTTAACTTCGGGAAGATGGAGATTTTTATACGGGATCATTTTTACTGCTTTCGTTGGGCAATGTTCCGAACATGCGCCGCATTCTGTATTTTCAATTTCAACTATACAATTTTCTTTAATGAACTTTACTTTCCCGATCTGTGTAAGTTTTTTATTTTCCAATGATAAAGGTAAAATTGCCCCGCTTGGACAAACCTCAGTGCAAATTGTACATTCAAAATTGCAGAATGCAGTCTTGTAATCCATATACGGCTGAAGAATTCCTAAAATTCCATATTCAAATAAAGAAGGCTGCAGAACTTGCGTCGGACAGGAACTTACACATAAATGGCAACCTGTACATGTATTTGTAAAATGTTCTATGTTTTTTGATCCCGGCGGACTTGAGTTATATTTTTTTATAACAGGGATATTATTTTCTTTTTTAGGAATGATTTTAGCCTGCGCAAAAGAAATTCCAGTTAGTCCGATAAAATAAATAAATGTTTTTGAGATTAGTTCTCTTCTTTTGGAGTCGAATTTATCTTCATTTAAACTTGTTAATAGTGAGTTTTTATAAATCATTCCTCCGGTTGGGCAAACATTAAAACAGTTATAACAGGCTACACATCTGGAAAAATCAATCTCTTTATTAATTTTATCGATACATCCGGATTTGCAGACTTTTGTACATAAATTACATGAATTACATTTTTCTTCATCTATAAAAATTTTATAAAGTGAGAATATTGAAACCAACCCTAAAAATGTACCTACAGGGCATACCGTATTACAAAATAATCTGCCTTTATTAAATGATAGAAAGAAGATTAATAAAAAGATAAGAAGAGTAATAATGATTGTAATTATACTGAAATTTTTTAATTCAACGGGATAAAGTAAATAAATGTTAAATTTTTCAAGAGTAACGGCTGTAAAATTATTTATTAAAATTAAAATTGGATTAAAGAGATTAGAAAAAATTCTCCCGAAGTTGCTGAAAGGATCGAGCAAAGTAATGAAAACAACACTTCCCATGATAAGTGATATAACTGTAAAAGCAAGAAATGAATATTTAATCCAATTATAGTCTTTTATTTTCAGATATTGTTTTTTCTTATTTATTATTTTTGATAATCTTGAAATAAAATCCTGAAGAATTCCAAGAGGACATACAGTAGAGCAATAAACTCTGCCGAATAAAAAAGTAGATAACAAAATGAAAAGAAAACCTGCAGCAGATATGCTAATGATATTTATAAACTTAAATAGGGAAGGAATAAATTGAAGGTATAAAACATAGTTGATAGTATAGCTCGGAACAAGATTATAAAAATCCAGAAACAGAAGTGAAATTGAAAGAAAGAAAAGCAGAGAAATAAAAATCCTTATGCCCCTTAATTGAGATAATTTCATCACATGATAATTCTTTTTATAGATAGCTTGTTCAAATTCTTTGTACCTACATTTAACTCATCTGCCATATTTATGTATGAAATTGTATCGGGATTTATGCCAAATAATTTTGCAGCGGCACTATCAGCTGCAACTATATCTTTAGAAATTATTTGCGATTTCATTTCCACTAAGTCATTCCTGGAAGTTCCTCTTGGTCCATTTCTTTTCATTACATAGTAAGCATCAACAATATTGAGATCCGGCTTTCTGAAGGAAGGGAAATCAGCGATACATTGATGAAGATTATTTCTATGCCAGAATCTTCTATCCCATACTGCTCCCATCAAATTTTTCATACATATTGTTAAACCTGCAGAACCATGTTCTTTAAGTACGGGAACATTTATGAAAACATCGGAATTTAATATTAACTCATGAATCTTAGCATTTGTTAAATTCTTAGCTCTTTTCAATTCAACTTCGTGGTAATAATTTTCACTATTACCCGGAACAATTTTTCCTCCTGCATCTTTTGTTGCTCTTTCAATCCCGCTGTTTGTATAGCATCTATTCCAATTATCGCAGGTATGATCAAAGACGTAAACATCTTTTGCACCGGCTTCAAAACAATGCTTTATAATTATATTTATTAAAACCGGGTTTGTATTTGCACCTCCTTCAGGACTAACATCCCATCCGATATTTGGCTTAATAACTACTGATTCACCTTTTTTTACGAAGGATTTCATTCCTCCAAGATACTGAATTGCTTTGTCGAACATAACATTGGGCGGACCACCTTTAATAGCCACAAGATCCGGTGTGTCGGATATTAATTGGCTGGCAAACAGATTTGAATAATTACCGATTGAATATACAGCACCTGCTGCAAAACCTGTCTGAATACTTTTTTTAATGAAATTCCGCCTATTCATAAAACCCCTCTAATCTTTTTGGTAAGATAAGATTTTTATTTTTAAAATTAAATGGACATAAGCCGTCTTAATCTTAGAAAATCATATAAAAACTAAAAATTTTAATAAGATTAGCAGCAAATTAATTAATATTCCAGGAGTTGGTATTTTTTTTGCGAACTTTAACAATAAGTGTTTTCTATCAATTATCCCGTCTCTAAAATTAAATTTGTTTATTCGTCACACGTAAGCATTGAATTCTGCACTATTTTCGCAGCATAATTAATGTAATAGAGGAGCGGATGGGATTAAGTTTCTACAAAAGAAGAATTTCTGGGGAATTTATTTTTTTGTTATTAATAGTCTTGATTATTAATTATTCTCAAATATATCCTCAAAAAATAAGAATAATGCCATTGGGAGATTCAATTACAAACGGAGAAGGTCGTTTAATTCCTAGTCCGCTTTATACGGGATATAGACAGCCTTTATGGTTATTATTACAATCAAATAATTACCCTGTTGATTTTGTTGGAAGCGATACTGCCGGTTATGCTGCTCAACCTGAATACGATTATAATAATGTAGGTTTTGGAGGATATTCAATAGAACAGATTTCGCAATTAATTAAAACCGGATATGACAGAGACGGAAATATAATTACTCCCGGTCCATATTTGAATTATTATCCTGCAGATATAATTCTACTTCACATTGGTACAAACGGTGTAGATACAGCAATTACTGCTCTTGAAGATTTACTAAATTATTTTGATGATTATCAAGACACTACTAATACCATA
Source organism: uncultured Ignavibacteriaceae bacterium (assembly GCA_964448105.1). Taxonomy (GTDB): domain Bacteria; phylum Bacteroidota; class Ignavibacteria; order Ignavibacteriales; family Ignavibacteriaceae; genus CAVQBP01. Next base: position 25,531 of record CAYUVK010000062.1, on the reverse strand, counting down.
ATCTGGATAATTTTAGCTAAGATAATAAATGAAGTCCCTTATAGCTTTATTACGTCAATTTACAATAACAATATTGAAAAGATGGCAGAGGAAAGAATAAAAAATGGAGATCATTTAAAACTTGTTGATATGGAAAAAGACGCAGGTATTGTATACCAAATAGATACTGTTGCCCCGTATAACAATGGAGATATGTACAATCACCTCCATCCTAATAACAGGGGATATGCAAAAATGGCTTTATTATTTTATGATACATTGAATGTTTTGCTTAGTAAAATCGTTCCTGTTGAACTTACGAGTTTTACATCAGCTATAGTTGGTGATAGTGTAAAGTTATATTGGCAGACGGCTTTAGAACTAAATAATTATGGGTTTGCAATTGAAAGATCTGATGCAAATAGTGTATGGGAAAATGTCGGTTTTGTTCAGGGAGCAGATAATAGCCATAGTATTAATAACTATCAATATGTGGATATTCATTTTCAAACTTCAGCTCATTCTTATACATATAGATTAAGGCAAATTGAAAACAATGGAAATTCCAAATATATTGCCCAATTGAATGTTAAGGTAAACACCACAACATCAGTTCAAAGTCTAAATTCAAATGTGCCAAAAGATTTTGCGCTGGAACAAAACTATCCTAATCCCTTTAATCCAACCACAATCATAAAATATAGTTTACCTGTTGAAAGTAGAGTAAATTTAAAAATATATAATTCATTGGGGCAGGAAGTTACTACTTTAGTTGATGATCTGGAAAAGCCCGGTATACACGAAAAGGAATGGAATGCCGATAATTATGCTTCGGGAGTATATTTTTATATTTTAAATGTATCAACTTTAAATGAGCAACAGTCATTACGTTTTTCAAACAAGATGATCCTTCTTAAATAAATATTTAATATTTATTAAGAATAATATCAATAGCTGTATTATAATCTTTTACAGCTTCAGGATGATTATTCATTAAAGATTTTGATTCTCCCCGTTTAAAATATGCTTCAGCAAATTCAGGTGAAATCTCTATTGCTTTATTATAATCTTTGATTGCAAATTCATATTGTTTTAATCTGAATTTGAAATCACCTCTATTGTAGTACTCTATAGCTCTTTTGGAGATATATTTATTTTTAAGATACATTTGTCCCTCTAACTTTTTTCTCAAAGATTATTAAGAAAAAAATCATTTGCTGTGATTTTGCTTTAGGGGTATGATTAATATCAAACATCTAAAAAAATGATGTATATATTTATACGGATATTATCAATTATCTGAATATACAATTGAATTTACAGTATGCTCCGAAAGGAAATATTTATCAGCAAGTACAATCAGGGCTTCTCTGTTTTTAATCCCTTCTCTTTTCATCTGCTGGAATTCTTTCCGGATATCATCATTCCTTTTTAATAGCTTTTCATTTGCTTTATATTTTCTCTGTTTCCCTGCCTCCATAACCCTTGCACCTATGAATTTAAAATTCTCAGTCAATCAAACTTTTTAATCTTTGGCGGATGATGTACTATTTTTCTAATAGTCTCAAATTGCAAGTAAGGGTAGTCCTGTCTAATTATATCTATTGCATCACTTACCCTATATTTTTTTATTCTTAACGATTTAAATCGTTTTCTTATAAGTCTGTCTCTTAATGAAGTTTCATTAAATAAACCTTTACTTTTTAGGAGGTTATAAATTTCATTATTAATTAAATCACTAAGAGGATTATTTTCGAACTCTTTGATTTTTAATTCTTCCATTATACCTTCTCCCAAAATTTATATTAATATTTCAAAATTTGACTTTCTATATCAAGTGCATAAATATGCTGTAATAATTAAATGATTGTGATAAAATGGATAGGGGAGCTACATGTTTATGTAGTATATTTAACAGAATTAAATTATCTTTTTTCTAATCGCTTTAGCTACTGCTTCCGATTGTGAATGAACATGCAACTTTCTATAGATATTTCTAATATGATGCCTGACAGTATCAACACTAATAAATAGTTTTTCTCCAATTTCCTGATAACTTTTTCCATTTGAAAGCAGATTTAGAACTTCTTTTTCCCGGTTAGATAGGGAATATTCGCTATTATCAATAGCAGTTTTTTCTTTTTGAAATTCGGTAATGACCTGCCTTGCGATTTGGGAGCTCATCGGAGATCCCCCTTCGTAAATATCTTTTATTGCCTCAAGAAGCCTGGATGGGGGAGTCTTTTTTACGAGATATCCACAGGCACCCGCACAAAGAGCCTCGAATACAACTTCACTTTCCTCATAAATTGTAAGCATCAGAATATTTAAATCCGGATTCAGTTCACGAGCTTTTTTTAAAGCTTCAATTCCGTTCATTCCCGGTAAACCTATATCCATCAGGGCTACATCAATTTTAGTTAGAGGGATTTGCTGTAAAAATTTTTCCGATGTTGAATATGCTCCAACACAAGTATATCCTTCTGTGCCGTTTATTAAGGCGGCTAATCCTTCTCGAATAGTATTGTTATCTTCAACTATAGCAACTTTTATCATAAAGCCTTTTTATTAATGATGAATTGGAGTTTATTCATATTTCCGACTTTACCACGAAAATATATAATAGTACCGCTCCCGGAATTCTCTTTCCATTCAATGTTTCCTCCAATTACTTTGGCACGGCGCTTCATATTATATAATCCATTGCCGATATTTTCTTTATTCCAGATGAAACCAATACCATCATCTAGTAATTTAATTTCAATTAAATCTCCTTGTATATTAGCTTCCAAGAAAATATTTTTGCATCTGCTATGTTTAATGCAGTTATTAATACCTTCTTTAAAAATTAAGTAAAGATTTTGTTTGTATTCCATAGGAAGCTTTATATTTTCAAGCTTTTCCAAATTTGAAGTCTTGAACCTTATTCCAATTGACTGGAGAAAATCACTATAAGAATCTTTTAATCGTATGATCAAATCATAGAGAGAATCTTTTTTAGGGTTTACAACCCAGACAATATCACTCATGCTGTCGACCAGTTGCCTTGCTTTCTCACTAATTTTTTTTAATTCATCATGATGATTAGCTGAATTGCCGTTTAATTTTGTTTCCGCAAGTTCACTTAAAATAGAAATTTCGGTCAGGCCCGTTCCAATATTATCATGAAGATCAGCAGCAAGCTTGGTCTTTAATCTTTCTATAGCCAAAAGATTTTTTATTCTGATTGTACTCAGATAGTAAATAATCAAACCGCTAAATAAAAGACATAATATAATAAACCACCAGGTTTTCCAAAATGGAGGAAGTATATTAATATCTACATATATACCTTTTGAATTCCATACCCTATCATTATTGGAGCCTTTAACAATGAACTTATATTTGCCCGGTGATAAATTTGTATAGTTAGCGATTCTATAATTTGCATCAACATAATGCCATTCATTTTCTAGCCCGGCTAATCTGTATGCATAGTGATTATCTTCCGGGTTAGAATAATCCAATGCTGCGAATTCAAACGAAATAAAATTTCTATCATAAGATAAAGTTATTTCTCGTTTTTCTCCCATTAACGGTTTATTAAAAACTTCAATTGAAGTAATTACAATTGGCGGGATGTAAGGGTTATTACGTACACTATCAGGATAAAAATAATTTAAGCCGTTAATTCCTCCGAAAAACATTTCACCGTCTTTGGCTTTAAAGTATGCACCGCCGCTAAATTCAATGCTTTGTAAACCGTCCTGTAAATCATAATGAGCAATATTATTATTATTTATGATATTAAATCTGTAAATGCCGTTGTCACTGCTCATCCACAAATTTTTTTTGTTATCTTCCAGAATGCCATAAACAACATCACAGTTTAAACCATTCTTTTTTTTGTATCGATAAAATTTGCCGGTCTTTCTATCCAGTTTATTTAACCCGCCGCCATAAGTACCAATCCATAAAGTCCCGTTTGAATCTTCAAATATTGACAATATTCTATTATCGCTTAAACTAGAATTATCGGAAGGATCATTCATGTAGTGTATAAAACTTTTATTTTTTTTATTGAATTTATTTAACCCTCCGCCAAAAGTACCGACCCAAAGTGTTCCCTCCCTGTCTTCAAAAAGTGTATAAACTCTATTGTCACTTAGACTACGGGGGTCTGAAGGATTGTTTGTAAAATGCTCAAACTCAATTTTATTATTATTTGGATTTGTAAGTTTAAATCTATTTAAGCCGCCTGTAAAAGTAGCAAGCCACACATTTGAACTTGAATCAATATAGATATCCTGTACCTGGTTTGCTCCTATACTTGTTGGATCTATAGGATTATGTTTGTATGAAATAAATTTCCCGGATTTCGGATTAAATTTATCTAAACCCCCGCTATATGTCCCAATCCAAAAATTGCCGAATTTATCTTTAGTTATTGCTCTAATATGGTTACCGCTTATACTAAAAGGATCTGAAGGATTGTGGAAATAATGATAAAACTTATTATTCTTTAAATCATATTTATTTAATCCTCCCCTATAAGTTCCAATCCAAAGATTCTTGGATCCATCTTTATAAATAGCCCAAACTACATCATCGCTTAAGCTGTTATTGTTGGCAGGTTCGTTTTTAATTTGTCCGAATTTTACTTTACTCATTTCGAGCTTGGTTATTCCTTCTCCAAGGTGTGTACCGGCCCAAATAATTCCAGATGCATCTTCGCAGAGAGATATAACATCATTCCCGGCTAATGAATTTTCATTAAGAGGTTCATGTTTAAAATGAGTAAAGATATTTTTCCCCATATCGAATTTAGTTAATCCACCTCCGAATGTTCCTAACCATAAACAATCCTGTTTGTCTTCTAGGATAGCCATAATGGAGTTATTCCCAATATTGTTCCAATTGTTTTCATTTTTAGTATAATGAACAAATCTTGCTTTTTGGGGAGAAAGAGATTTTTCATCTGCCGGTAATTTATTTAAACCTCCGTTATAAGTACCAATCCAAATATTACTGTTTTGATCTTCGAATAGGGTAGTAATTTTATCATCATTTAAGGAATATTTATTTGATGGATTATTTTTATAATGAACAAATATTAACTTGTTATAACGGTTCTTTTCATTTTCCTTAGAATAAAATTCAGAATTTTCTACTGCTTTATTTAATCCTCCGCCAAAAGTACCAATCCAAACGTTTCCTTCCTTGTCAATTAATATTTTCATTATTCTGTTATAACTCAGACTATTAGGATCATTGGAATTATAATAATACTGCTTGATAGTCTTTGTGTCCTTATTAAAAATTAAAAGACCTTTTCCCCATGTTCCAAGCCATAAATTATTTTGATTATCTTCGGCAATGGTTGTAATTGAATTATTATCATTCCGGGAAAAAATTATAGGATAATCATAATATTCATTTTCCTGGGCCGGTATTGGACTCTTAATATTTTTAGTGTTAAAACGGGTAAATGAACTTGTACTTCTATTATACTTATTTAATATGCCCTTAATTGTACCAATCCAAAAGTTTCCCTGTTTATCTTCTAAAAAGGAAGTTATACTATTATCTGAAATTGATGTTGAATCATACGGATTATTTGTAAAAATTTTAAAACTGTACCCGTCATACTTATTTAAACCGTTAGCGGTACCAAACCACATATATCCTTCTTTATCCTGGGTAATGCAGTTGATAGTGCTTTGTGAAAGTCCGTCTTCGATACCTAGTCTTTTAAAGTTATAATTATTACTCTGTGCAGATATTAAACTTGTACAAAATATTAGTGAAAGTAGAATTGAAGATATTTTATTAATATACTTTATCATTTTCCTTGTAATGGTATTACGAAAAAATTAAAGCTTAAAAAAATATAAAACAATGTAAATATAATAAGATAAGTTTGTAGCTGTTTGATGAATTTTTATAAACAAAATTAAAATAATTTAATTTTAATGAATATTTATTCATTAATAATATGATTAAATACAATTTTAGAAAAAAATATGTAATTTTATACAAAAAAATCTTGACAAAACTTTTTTGTTTTTATACATTTGAAGCAATGAATTTTACAATTAAAAATATCTTTTCTCCTTTAAGTATTAGAAACCTAATGCTAACATCCATCCGCCCCCATGTGGGGTAATAATACATCTTTTCCATTAATTGACCTTTTTATTTTACAAACATTTTAAACACAGAGATAATTATGATATCAATAGGTATTATAGGCGGCACAGGATATACGGGGAAAGAGTTAGTGAAATATTGTCTTTCTCATCCGTTCGTTAAAAATTTTCAGATATATGCAAACAGTAGTGCTGGTGAAAATCTATATTCAATATTTCCTGATTTGATCGGTTATAGTGAAAATATTGTTATAGAATCGATTAATAATATTTCACTTGAGCATGATTTATATTTTATTGCTTTGCCTCATGGTGAAGCATTAAAATATGTACCGAATTTAATTTCCAATAATAAGTATGTAATTGATCTAGGTGGCGACTACCGGTTGGATTATGAAGAACTTTATATCCAATGGTATAAATATACACATACATCTCCTTATCTTCTTAAATCAAAAGTGTACGGATTAGCAGATTATTCAAAAACTAATTATGAGCACGTACAGCTTATTGCAAATCCTGGCTGTTATCCAACTGCAACTTTGCTTTCATTGCTTCCATTACTTCCTAATTTTGCTGATAATATTTTAAGTGTTAGTTGTTCTGCATATTCAGGTACAAGCGGTGCCGGAAAAAGTCCTAAGCCTGAACTTCTCCTTTCTGAAATGGATGGAAATGTAAAAGCTTATAATGTTAATCAGCATAGACATGAACCTGAAATCTTGCAGCAGTTATTTAAGAATGGTTTTCATTCTCCTTTTTCTTTTACTACTCATTTGCTGCCGGTTTCAAAAGGAATTTATGTTACATCATCTATTCATTTAAATGATACAGTTAATCATGAAGAAGTGATTGAAATGTATAAAAACAGCTACGCAAATTCGCCATTCGTAAGAATTAGAAATTTTCCTCCTGAATTAAGATGGGTTGTCGATACTAATTTTTGCGATATAAATATTTCAATAAAAGAAAAAGTAATAATTATAACCACAGCAATTGATAATTTGGTAAAAGGTGCTTCCGGTCAGGCTTTTCAAAATATGAATAAATTATATGGATGGGATGAGACAGCCGGGTTATTGAAAAAGGAGTTAAAAAATGTTTCAGTTTATTAATAACGGTTCAGTTACTTCTGTAAACGGAATAAAAGCAGCAGGAATTAACTGCGGGATAAAAAAAGAAAAGAAAGATCTTGCTTTAATTTTTTCGGAAGTCCCTTGCAATGTAGCCGGAACCTTTACATTAAATAAAGTAGTAGCAGCTCCTTTAGTAATTTCAAAGAATATTATTAAACAGCAAAATAAAGTTAAAGCTATATTAGTCAATTCCGGTAACGCTAATGCTTGTACGGGAACAACGGGATTTAGTAATGCATTGGATTCTCAATCTTACTGTGCAAAAAAATTATCTATAAATCCTTCTGAAGTTATAATAAGTTCAACGGGTGTTATAGGAAAGCAGATGCCGATGGAACAATTAAAGTCCGGTATTAACGAAATACAAAATTATTTATCAGGAGATGGTGGTCTTGATGCAGCAGAAGCAATTCTAACAACCGATCTTAAGAAAAAATCTTTTGCAGTTAAAGTGAAATTAGCGAAAGGTGAAGTGACAATCGGTGGAATTTGCAAAGGCAGCGGAATGATAATGCCTCACATGGCTACTATGCTGGCTTTCCTTGCAACCGATGCTTCAATTGAACAACCGGTACTTCAAAAATTATTGAGCTCTACCGTTGATAATTCTTTTAATAAGATTTCTGTTGATGGCGAAACTAGTACTAATGATATGGTTATTCTTCTGGAGAATGGATTTTCCGGAATCGAAATAAAAGAAAACACAGAAGATTACAATAATTTTTATTCTGCTCTTCTCGCAATTTGCCAGGAAATGGCAAAAGCAATTGCTGCCGATGGTGAAGGTGCAACAAAGTTAATTACTATTTCTGTAAATAATGCCAAGACAAAAAAAGATGCCGACACAATTGCCAGGGCAGTTGCCAATTCACCTTTATTTAAAACCGCAATGAACGGAAATGACGCAAATTGGGGAAGAATTCTTTCTGTTGCAGGAAACAGCGGTGTTGATTTTACCCCTGAAAAAGTATCAATAAAATTTGATGATATGAAAATTCTTGAACCGAATTACAATGTGAATTTTAATGAGGAAGAAGCTAAAAAACTCTTAAATAAAGAAAAGGTAACGGTCTCGGTTGACCTTGACGAAGGTGAAGAATCTTCGACATGGTGGACTTGCGACTTTTCAGAAGGGTATATAAGAATTAATTCAAGTTATAGAACTTAAAACAATGGAAAATGTAAAATGGTAAATATTAAATGGAAGATCCGGGACATTTGTAAATAACATATCAAAAGGTGGAGATATGAAAACAGCAGTAATAAAATTTAGCGGTAAAGCTTTAGATGACTTCTTTACAAATAAGAAATGGATTGAACTAATTTCCAATTTAAAGAAAACTTATGAAGGAATAGTTCTTGTCCATGGAGCCGGAAACAAAATTTCAGAATGGTCCTATGCGCTCGGTTTAGAGCCTCAATTTATTGAAGGACAAAGAGTAACAGATAAATATACTATGGAAGTCGTTGCTGCGGTTCAATCAGGATTATTAAATGCTAAAATTGTCAGTCATTTGCAGATAAATAATTTTGATGCTGTCGGATTATCGGGAATTGATAGAGGATTATTTACTGCGGAATACATAAATGAAAAATTAGGATATGTCGGTTCTCCTAAAATAACCGGCTGTCCTGATTGGATTTATTCTTTATTAAATGAAGGAGTCATTCCTGTTTTTTCATCTCTCTGCAAAGATAAAGACGGAAACTTAATGAATGTTAATGCGGATATATTTACCCATGCGCTGGCAAAAGCTATTTCAGTTGATACTGTTTTCTTTCTTTCCGATGTTAACGGTGTAAAATTAAATGGGATAACGCAAAGCTACATTTTAGATTCCGAAATAAACGAAGGTATTCAAAATGGGTATATAACCGGCGGAATGATTCCGAAATTAAAAAGCTGTAAAAAATTAATAGAAGACGGCATTAATAAAGTGTGGATAGGAAGTGAATTGTTCGACATCAATTTTAATGATTTTAATAACTCAATTAATTTGAAAGGGACATGGATTGTCGAATCAAAAGCAATTGCAATTTGAAACATCTTCAGCCTTATTAAAGAATTATTCACGGTATGAAGTAGAATTCGTAAATGGCGAAGGTGCTTATCTTTTCGATACCAACGGAAAGAAATATCTCGATTTTTTGTCCGGTATTGCTGTGACAGGATTTGGACACAATCATCCTTTAATTACAGATGCTGTTAAAGAACAGGCTGAAAAACTTTTTCATGTTTCGAATTTATTTCAATCTTCGGGTCAAGAGACTTTAGCGGAAAAATTGGTAAATCATTCCGGATTGGACAATGTGTTTTTCTGTAATTCAGGTACCGAAGCTAATGAAGCCGCGATTAAATTTGCCAGAAAATGGGGGCAAGGAAGATTCTCCATTATTACTGCTATCGGCGGATTTCACGGCAGAACAATGGGGAGTCTTTCAGCATCGGCACAATATAAATTATGGGATGGTTTTGCTCCGCTAACCCCGGGATTTTCTTATGTCCCTTTTAACGATGTAGAAGCAATTGAAAATTCAATTGATGATAATACAGTTGCTGTTATGCTGGAACCAATTCAAGGGGAATCCGGGATAAACGTTCCATCGGAAGATTATTTAAATGAAGTTAAAGAACTTTGCAGCAAGCATAATCTTCTTTTTATTATTGATGAAGTTCAAACAGGAATGGGAAGAACAGGAAAAATGTTTGCCTTTCAATGGGAAAATATAAAACCGGATATTATCACTTTAGCAAAAGGTCTGGCAAATGGTCTCCCGTTGGGTGCAGTTATTTGTACAAAAGAAATCGGATATTTTTTAACCCCTGGAAGTCACGGGTCAACTTTTGGCGGCAATCCTATTGCTGTTGCTTCTGCAAATGTTGTACTCGATTTATTGGATGAGGAATGTTTTGAAAAAAATATTCTTTTGGGAGAAAAATTAAAAGAAGAAATTTATTCGCTTAATAATAAAAATATAAAATCAGTACGCGGGAAAGGATTAATGATTGGTGTAGAATTTAAAAGTAATCTCAGTACAAAAAAAGTTGCTGCGGAATTACTGGAAAACGGAGTTGTTGCTGGTACTGCCGGCGAAAATGTCTTAAGACTCCTTCCTCCTTTTATTATAACTGAAGAAGAAATAGAGCTCTTTTTAAAAGAATTCACTTACATTATTAATAAATAGCAGGATTCCTATGTCAGCTAAATTAAAAAGACAAAACCGCATTAAGGAAATTCTAAATGATCATTATATAGCAAATCAGGAAAATTTAATTAAAATATTAAAAGATGAATCGGTAAGTGTAACACAGGCTACTTTAAGCAGGGATTTTGCAGAACTCGGTGTTGCCCGGACAGTTACTGAAAAAGGTGTTCGATATGTCCTGGACGCGAATGAATCAGGAAAACAAATCGCAAGATTAATCGGGTTTGAAATTCTTGGGATTGAACATAATGAAGCATTAATTATAATAAGAACGCTTGCCGGCAGGGCTCAAGGTGTCGCGCATTATATTGATCGTTTGAACCGCGAAGAGATTTTGGGAACGGTTGGCGGAGACGATACTGTTTTGGTAATTCCAAATAAAAATAAAAATATACCGGTTGTTGTTGATTTGATTAAAAAAATGATGACCGAAATTCCATTTTAATAAACTTTAGATTATCATTTAAAAGAAGAGAAAAAAAATGAAAAGAAAAAAAATTGCAGTTGCTTATTCTGGTGGACTAGATACATCCGTTATGGTTAAGTGGTTGAGCGAAAAGTATGATGCGGATATTATTACAGTTACCGGTGTGCTTGGTAAAACCGGTGAACTTGACGGGCTTGAAGAAAAAGCTTTGAAGACAGGAGCTGTTAAAGCTCACATTATTGATTTACAGGAAGAATTTATTTCAAACTATGTATGGAAAGCTTTAAAGGCTAATGCTCTTTATGAAGGTGTGTACCCGATGGCGACTTCAATTGGAAGACCCCTTCTTGCTAAGCTTTTAGTTGATGTTGCTTTAGCAGAAGGTGCCGATACGGTTGCTCATGGATGTACCGGGAAAGGGAACGACCAGGTGAGATTCGAAGTCGGTATTCAATCACTGGCGCCTCAATTAAATATATTGGCACCCCTAAGAGAATGGGAATTTAAAAGCAGGGAAGATGAAATTGATTATGCACTGGAAAATAAAATTCCAATAAAGGTTACGAAATCATCACCGTATTCTATAGATGAAAATTTGTGGGGAATTGCAATTGAATGTGGAGTTTTGGAAGATCCTACCGCTGCTCCTCCAAAAGATGCATGGCAGATTACCGTTGATCCGAAAGATGCTCCTGCAAGTTCAGAAACAGTGATTATTAGTTTTGAAGAAGGTATTCCTGTAAGTTTGAATTATAAAAAATTCTCTCCTGCAGGGATTGTAAAAGAATTAAATTCAGTGGGCGGAAAACATGGAATCGGTAGAATGGATTTAATTGAGAATAGAGTAGTAGGTATAAAATCAAGGGAAGTTTACGAAGCACCGGCAGCAGTAGTTTTGCATAAAGCTCACAACGAACTTGAAAAGCTTGTTTTGGATAAAGATACCTTTAGATACAAGCAGGGTGTTTCTAATAATATCGCTAATTTAATTTATGACGGCTTATGGTATTCTCCGCTTTTTGATGCATTGAATGCTTTTATAGATGCAACTCAAAAAAATGTTACCGGTGAAATTACTCTGGAATTTTATAAGGGAAATATTTCTGTCTTGTCCAGGAATTCCGCTTTTAGTTTATATAGTAAAGAACTTGCAACTTATACTAAAGAAGATACTTTTGATCACAAAGCTTCGGAAGGTTTCATAAAAATTTTCGGACTACCTTATAAAACATATAATATGGTCAATAAGCATAACAAGGAAGAAGAATTAACTGATGCTCTGGGGCAGTAGGTTTAATGAAAAGATAGATGATTCTGCTCTTGAATTTTCTTCGTCTTTATTTTTTGATATAAATCTTTTAAAGGAAGATATTCTTGTTAGCAAAGCTCATACAGAGATGCTTGCTTATGTAAATTTAATTGAAGATGAAGAAGCAAAAAGAATCATTGAAGGTTTAAGTTTAATTGAAGTGGAATATTATGCTGAAAAGTGGAAACCGGATAAATCTAAATATGAGGATATTCATTCTGCAGTTGAAGCCAGGTTATTGGAATTAATCGGATCGGTTGCAAAAAAACTTCATACAGGAAGAAGTAGAAATGATCAGGTTGCGACCGATTTGAGGTTATGGATAAAGTCGTCATCATCAGATTTAACAAATACAATTTCTCTTGTACAGAAAAAATTAATTGAACTAGCAGAAAATCACACGGAAACCATAATCCCCGGATACACTCATCTTCAGAGAGCACAGCCAATTTCATTTGCTTTTCATCTGCTGGCTTATGTTGAAATGCTTGAAAGAGATAAAAAAAGATTTGGCTTTGTCTTTAATGAAGCAGATATTTCTCCATTAGGGTCCGGTGCACTAGCAGGTTCAACACTTCCCTTAAATAATGATTATACTGCAGATAAGCTTGGCTTTGCAAAATCAAGCAATAATGCCCTGGATGCTGTTTCCGATAGGGATTTTGCATTGGATTTTCTTAATGCATGTTCAGTTGGAATTATGCACCTTAGCAGGTTTTCCGAAGAATTAATCTTATGGTCTTCTTCCGAATGGAAGTTTGTAAAAATAAGTGATAAATTTACAACAGGTTCATCACTTATGCCCCAGAAAAAAAATCCTGATATGGCAGAGTTAATTAGAGGTAAATCCGGTAGAGTATTTGGAAACTATCTCTCATTGTTAACTACTTTGAAAGGTCTTCCTTTAAGCTATAACCGGGATTTGCAGGAAGATAAAGAACCGGTTTTAGATTCTTTTGATACTTATATTAAATCACTAAAAATAATAATCGGAATTATTAGTACAATAGATATTAATTCGAAAAGATTCGAAGAAGAATTAAAAGGAGATTTTTTCCTTGCAACAGATTTGACCGACTGGCTTGTTCTTCAGGGAATATCGTTTAGAGAAGCCCATAAAATTGTTGGTGAATTGGTAAAGTTTGCTGAAAAAGACAACAAAAAATTTGATTCTCTTTCTTTAGAGGATATGAAAAAAGTAAATCCGGTTTTTGATCATTTTGCTCTGGAATCAATTCATTTAAAAGGAGCACTATATAGGAAGAAAACAAAAGGCTCTCCGAATCCGGATTTTCTAAAGAATGAAATTGAAAAATGGAAAAATGAACTTGGTTTGAAGGAAAAGGAATTATTTGAAACAAATGGAAAGAAATAAGGTATTTATATAGATTGTACTTGAAAATTTCATTAAAAATCTTAAATTATCCTAACTACTTATCTCCTTTTTATTAAGTGATCCTTAATAATTAAGGAAAAATGACTTTTCAAGTTGATAATCAAGGACAAAATCCTGGATATCTCTTTAATTATATAAATTTATTTGTGAATAGGAGTTAAATATCTATGCCTGGCTTGGGAATAGAAAGAAATAATAACATGAAAAATTATCCGCCTGAAGCACAGGGAATGTATAGCCCTTTATTTGAGCATGATGCCTGCGGGATGGGTTTTGTAGCAGATATTAAAGGTAGAAAATCCCGGGCAATAATAGATAAAGGATTATCCATTCTTAAAAATCTTAAACATCGTGGAGCAGTTGGAGCTGATCCTTTAACAGGTGATGGTGCAGGAATATTAATTCAGATGCCGGATGAATTTTTACGGAAAGTTACGGAATTGGAAAATATTAAACTTCCCGCTGAAGGAAGATATGGAGTTGGTGTCATGTTCCTTCCGCAAAATCCTATTCTGAGAAGGGCAATAGAAAATATAATCGAAAAAATAGTAATTGATGAAGATCAAAATTTCTTAGGCTGGAGGACTATTCCAGTTGATCCGAATGTACCGGGTGTTGGCGCACGAGCGACGCAGCCGTATATCAGGCATTGTTTTATAGGTGCAAGTTCTAAAATTGAAACACAGGATGAATTTGAAAGAAAACTTTATTTAATAAGAAGAATAATTGATCATAGGATTCGAACAGAATTAAAGTGCGATAGAAGCTGCTATTATGTTCCATGTTTTTCAAGTAAAGTTTTAATTTATAAAGGGATGCTTCTTGCTCCGCAAATGACGGATTTTTATAAGGATATTACCGATCCCGATATGAAATCAGCTATGACAATGCTGCATTTGCGGTTCTCTACAAATACATTTCCGACATGGGATCTTGCCCATCCGTTTAGAATGATTGCACATAACGGAGAAATAAATACTTTAAGAGGAAATGTAAACTGGATGGCTGCACGTCAAGCTGTAATGGAATCTCCTTACTATGGAAAAGATTTAAAAAGAATGCTCCCAATAATTATGGAAGGACAGAGTGATTCTGCTACTTTTGATACTGTACTTGAATTACTTGTTATGAGCGGGAGAAGCTTGCCGCATGCAATGATGATGATGATACCCGAAGCATGGTCCAAAAATGATTTAATGGATCCTGATAGAAGAGCATTTTATGAATATCATGCCACAATGATGGAACCATGGGATGGTCCTGCAGCGGTTGTATTTACTGATGGGAATATTATTGGTGCGACCCTTGATAGAAACGGTCTACGTCCTTCAAGATATGTTGTTACAAAAGATGATCTGGTTGTGCTTACTTCTGAAGCCGGTACTTACAGTGTTGATGCAGATAATGTTGCAAAGAAAGGAAAACTGCAGCCGGGAAGAATGTTTATTCTTGATTTAAAGCAGGGTAGAATTATTAATGATGAAGAAGTTAAAAAGGACATTGTAACCAGGAAACCATATCGTAAATGGGTCAATGAAAATATGATCAAGCTTACACATTTACCTGCGCCGGATTATATATACAACGCTGATCCGGACACTTTGCACATGAGGCAGAGAATATTTGGTTATACTAAAGAAGACTTGATGATGGTGATTCTTCCAATGGCGATGAATGGTCAGGAAGCTGTCGGCTCGATGGGTTCGGATGCATCTTTAGCCGTGCTTTCAAAAAAGCCGCAATTATTATTCAGGTATTTTAAACAATTATTTGCCCAGGTAACTAATCCTCCTATCGATGCTATTAGAGAGGAATTAGTTATGGAATTAACAACTTATATAGGTCCGGAACAAAATTTATTAGCCGAAACACCTTTGCATGCTCATCGACTTGAGCTGGAGCATCCACTGCTTTCTAATTCGCAGCTTGAAAAAATAAGGAATATAGCTAAAGGACATTTTAAATCTATGACAATACCTCTTTTATTTAATCCTGATGTCCGGCATAATATGCGGGAAAGGTTAGATCAGATATGCAATGAATCTGTTGAAGCAGTGAAATCAGGTATCTCATTAATAATTCTTTCTGATAGAGGAGTGGATAAAAACTGTGCAGCTATTCCAAGTTTATTAGCTGTTGCAGGTGTTCATCATTCCTTATTAAGAGCCGGACTCAGAACAAAAACCGGTTTGGTAATTGAAAGCGGTGAACCGAGAGAAGTTTTTCACTTTGCCCTTCTTTGTGGTTATGGTGCAAATGCTATAAATCCTTATATGGCTTACGAAACAATTGCCGAATTATCAAAAAACGGATTTCTTCCTGATATTAAAGATTATAAAACTGCTAAAAACAATTTTGTTAAAGCTGTAACTAAAGGTTTGTATAAGATATTCAGTAAAATGGGAATCAGCACTCTGCAATCTTATTGCGGTGCACAGATTTTTGAAGCGGTTGGGTTGGATTCAGAAATAGTTGAAAATTATTTTACTGGAACACCAACCAAAATTGAAGGATTAAGTCTGGAAATGCTGGAAGAAGAAGCTATCCAGCGCCACAAATTTGCTTTGGATCCGCAAATTGACCAGAGTATTCTTGATGTCGGAGGATTATATCATTTTAGAAAAGATGGTGAAAATCATTTATGGAATCCCGAATCTATTTCTAAACTTCAATTAAGTACGCGTAGAAATGAATACAGCACTTATAAAGAATATGCAGAACTAATAAATAATCAAAATAAAAATAGAGTAACATTAAGAAGTCTATTTGAATTTGATAAAAGCGATCCGGTTCCTCTTGAAGAAGTTGAGCCGGCAAAAGAAATCGTTAAAAGATTTTCTACCGGTGCAATGAGTTTCGGTTCAATTTCCTGGGAAGCTCATACTTCCCTGGCGATTGCTATGAATAGGCTAGGAGGAAAATCAAATACGGGAGAAGGAGGAGAAGCAGAAGAAAGATTTATTCCTCTTCCTAATGGTGACAGTCTACGCTCGGCAATTAAACAGGTTGCTTCCGCAAGATTTGGAGTAACAGCACATTATTTAGTTAATGCGGATGAGCTTCAAATAAAAATGGCTCAAGGTGCTAAGCCAGGTGAAGGCGGACAATTACCCGGTTTTAAGGTTGATAGTTTTATAGCCAAAATCCGTCACAGTACACCTGGAGTTACTTTAATTAGTCCGCCGCCGCATCATGATATATATTCAATTGAGGATCTTAAGCAATTAATATTTGATCTTAAAAATATAAATCCGAATGCACGCATCAGTGTAAAGTTAGTATCCGAATCCGGGGTAGGAACTATTGCAGCAGGTGTGGCAAAGGCTCATGCTGATCATATTTTAATCAGCGGACATGACGGCGGAACCGGCGCTAGTCCAATTTCTTCTATACAATATGCAGGTACCCCTTGGGAATTAGGTTTAAGTGAATCGCATCAGACGTTAGTTTTAAATGGATTAAGAGACAGAGTTTACCTGGCTGCGGACGGTCAAATGAAAACCGGAAGGGATGTTGTTATTGCCGCTCTTCTCGGTGCCGACGAATTTGGATTTGCAACTGCTCCTCTTGTTACTCAAGGTTGCATTCTGATGAGAAAATGTCATCTTAATACTTGCCCGGTCGGTGTTGCTACTCAAGATCCTGATTTAAGGAAAAAATTCACGGGAAAACCGGAGTATATAATTAATTACTTCTTCTTTGTTGCAGAAGAAGTTCGTGAGTTAATGGCTCAAATGGGATTTAGAACTTTTAATGAAATGATTGGACAGACAGACAAAATAATTCCTACACGTCCTCATAATCATTGGAAAGCTAGAGGAATTGATTTAAGTAAACCTTTATATAAACCGACTCCTTTGTATAATACTGATCTTTATAGAACGAAAGATCAGAATCATGGTTTAGAAACCCAACTTGATCATGATTTAGTTCAATTATCTCAGCCTGCACTGGAAAACGGTGAACCTGTTGAAATTGATATGAAAGTTAAGAATACAAATCGAACTGTCGGAACGATTCTTTCCGGAGCGATTGCAAAGAAATACGGAGGATGCGGGCTTCCCGATGGAACTATTAAAATAAATATGAGAGGAACAGCCGGACAAAGTTTCGGGGCTTTTCTTGCGAAAGGAATAGAATTAATCCTTACCGGGGAATCAAATGATTATACCGGGAAAGGTCTTTCGGGCGGAAGATTAGTTGTAAAGGTACCGTCTGAAGTTACATTTGATCCCGCAGAAAATATAATTATAGGGAATACTTGTTTGTATGGTGCTACCAGCGGAGAAGCATATATAAATGGAGTTGCAGGAGAAAGATTTGCCGTTCGGAATTCTGGGGTTTATGCTGTTGTTGAAGGTGTTGGCGATCATGGCTGTGAATATATGACCGGAGGCAGAGTTGTTGTAATCGGAAAAACCGGGAGAAATTTTGCTGCAGGTATGTCAGGCGGCGTTGCTTATGTTTGGGATCCCGAAAAAGAATTTCCCAAATATTTAAATCATGAAATGGTAGATCTTGAATATTTAATTTGCGATGAAGATGTTAATGAAGTGCATCAAATGGTGAAAAATCATTATCAGTATACAAAGTCTAAAAGAGCAGAACATATTTTAAATAGCTGGGAATATGAAAAGGATAACTTCTGGAAAGTTATTTCGGGAGAATATAAGAAAGCACTGCTAAAGTTAGCAAAAGAGAAAACAGAATTATCTAAAGAAAATGAAATTGCGGAGATTGCAAATGGGCAAACCTACAGGGTTTAAAGAATATAAAAGATCATCTTTATCAAAAGAACCTGCCTCTGAACGTGTCAGGCATTTTAAGGAATTTGAAAAAAGATTCTCTTCTGCAGATGCTAAAATTCAAGGAGCTAGATGTATGGATTGCGGTATTCCTTTTTGCCATGGAGATACAGGCTGCCCGGTTCAAAATTATATTCCCGAATGGAATGATCTAATTTATAAAGGACAGTGGAAAGATGCTGTTGAAAATCTTCATTCTACAAATAATTTCCCTGAATTTACCGGGAGGCTTTGCCCGGCTCCCTGCGAATCAGCATGTGTTCTTGGAATAAATGAGGATCCTGTTTCTATCAAATCAATTGAAAGAACAATTGTTGATAAAGGATTTGAAGAAGGCTGGGTTAAGCCTAGAATGCCTTATATTCTTACAGGTAAAAAAGTAGCAATAGTTGGGTCGGGTCCGGCTGGATTGGCAGCTGCACAGCAATTAGTAAGGGCCGGTCATTCAGTAACTGTTTATGAAAAGAATGATAAGGTTGGCGGATTATTAAGATATGGAATCCCAGATTTTAAAATGGAAAAATGGCTTATCGATCGTCGGGTTGAACAAATGGGTATTGAAGGAGTTGAGTTCATTACAAATGTAAATGTCGGTGTTGATATCCCGGTAAAAAATTTATTAGAAAAATATGACGCCGTGGTTTTAGCAGGCGGTTCTGAAAAATCGCGCGATATTAAAATACCCGGCCGTGAACTTAAAGGAATTCATTTCGCAATGGAATTCTTGCCGCAACAAAATAGAGTTAATGCTGGTGATAAAGTTCTAAATCAAATTTTAGCAACCGGGAAGAATGTTGTAGTTATTGGAGGAGGAGATACAGGTTCTGATTGCATTGGAACATGTAACCGGCAGGGAGCTAAATCAATTACTCAATTAGAGATTTTGCCCCAGCCGCCTAAAGACAGAGCATTTAATACTCCATGGCCTTATTATCCAATGATGCTCAGGACTTCTTCAAGCCAGGAAGAAGGAGCCGCGAGAAGGTGGAGCGTTAACACAAAGGAATTTGTTGGCAATGATAAAGGTGAAATTACAGCTTTAAAATGTAATGAAGTAAAATTTGAGAACGGAAAATTTATTGATATACCGGGAACTGATTTTGAATTGCCTGCTAAACTAGTGTTAATTGCCGCCGGCTTTATTCACCCGGTTCATAATGGATTAATTAATGAACTTCAAGAAGCTGGTCTGGAACTAGACAACCGGGGTAATGTTAAAGCTGAGTTCGGAGATTCGGAAATTTCGCATCAGACTAATTTGAAGAAGGTATTTGCCTGCGGAGATATGAGAAGAGGACAGTCATTAATTGTCTGGGCAATTGCTGAAGGCAGGAAGTGTGCTGCATCTGTTCATAAAGCACTTATGGCGGAAATTGAAACCAGTGAAATAGCCGCCTAAAACTGGAAGTTGTTTGTGGTTAGTTGTAAGTGGTTTGTTGTAAATCAATATTATAATCCTTCATATTGCAAATAGAATTGGATAATAGTTATATTAAAGGATAACTAAAATCATTTATAATATATAAGTACCTTCTTTTCCCAAATCTAAAATTAAAATTCAAGAAAAATTATATATTTTGACTTTTGAATTTTTACTTTTGACTTTTTCTATATGCCTAATACTTTAGCACATATCGGTGTTCAGGGAATAACTACTAAAAGTATTTTCAAATTTGCCGATTTGAAATGGATATACATTGGATGTATAATACCGGATTTCTCGTGGATAATTCAAAGAATACTTAGAGCTTCCAATTTATTTAACCTTTATGATGTGAGAGATTATTCCATAATCCTTGCTACTTTCTTTTTTTGTATAATACTTAGTGCGGCTCTATCTTTATTTTCTATCCATTATAAGAGAGTATTTTTTATTCTCGTGTTTAGCTCTTTTTTCCATTTAATGCTTGATCCATTACAGATTAAATGGGCAAACGGCACTCATCTGTTTGCACCTTTCAGTTGGCATTTGCTCAGCTTCGATCTTTTTTGGCCGGAGAGCTTGCCTACTTATATTATTACTGCATTTGGATTACTTTATTTTATTTTTTATTACAAAAAAGCGGTAAAAGAATCATCTGATCTTATAGTACCGGATTTTAGAAAAATGATTTTATCTTTTTCACTTTTATTAATTTATTTTATCTTTCCGCTTTTTATGCTGAATATGCCCGAGCAGAATAATAATCATTTTGTAAGAACATTAAGGAACTACAGCACGAGGGAAGGAAAGTATATTGAACTGGATCGTGCTAATTATATCCCGGGTTCTTCAGGAAATTTTTTAACTACTTTTGCGGAGGAGAAAATAAAAGCAGCGAATCTTAACTTAAAGGAAAGAAGTTTAGTCTCAATAAAAGGAAAATTTATTACTCCGGATGAAATTTATGTGGAAGATTATCATATCCATTCGAGCTTTAGGGACGATGCTTCCCTGGTAGGAATTTCTTTTACTGCAATCTTATGGTTAAACTGCATCTTTTTAGCTGGAAGAAAGAAAATTAAAATTATATGATTATGTTTTATCTAACAATATTTTAATTGTATAATTAAGGTTTTATGATGAAAATTAATTTTTCAAAAAAGAAAAGAGGGATGTCCCCCGGCAGCCTGATTTTCACCGGGGAAAAGAAGACGGATAAAGTTACTATTACCGTATTCGACTACAATTCCGGTAATTATAGTGAAACAAAGATTGCTGATATTAATGAATTATCGAAATATAAAGAGAATACAAATGTTACATGGATTAATATTACAGGCCTTCATAATATAGACATCCTTGATCAGGTAGGAAATATTTTTGATATACATCCTCTTGTCTTGGAGGATATTTTAAATGTTTCGCATAACCCTAAAATTGAAGATTATGAGCAATTTCTTTTCCTGGTTGTTAAGATGATCAATTATACTAGTGAATTAAATAATTTAGATGTTGAGCAGGTAAGTATAATTATTGGTAAAAGCTATATTATAACATTCCAGGAAAAAAATGGAGATGTATTCGAACCGATAAGAGATAGAATAAGAACTGCTAAGGGGCGTATAAGAAAATACGGTGAAGATTACCTGGCATATAGAATACTTGATTCGATTATTGATAATTATTTTTTCGTCCTGGAGAGTTTTGATGAAAGAATTGAAGATATAGAGGATCAAATTTTGAGTCAGCCGGATGAATCATCACTAGAAGAGATTCATCTTTTGAGAAAAGAATTAATAAAATTGAGAAGAGCAGTATCGCCGTTAAGAGAAATGATTTTTACAATTGAAAAAGAAAAATTTCAATTTATTCAAAAAACTACATTTGTTTATTTAAGGGATTTAAGCGACCATGTAAAACAAATAATTGATACTATTGAAAATTACAGGGAGTTTATTAATGGGTTATTGGAAGTCTATCTCTCAAATGCAAGCCACAGGATGAACGAAGTAGTTAAACTGCTTACAATAATTTCAACTATTTTTATACCGCTTACTTTTATTGTTGGTATTTACGGAATGAACTTTAGAACTGATGCAAGCAGGTGGAATATGCCTGAATTGGATTGGGCATTTGGCTACCCATTCGTTATGGGATTAATGATTTTTATTGCTCTATCATTAATAATATTTTTTAAGAAAAAAAGATGGTTTTAATAAAGAAATTTAAAAATAGAAAAGAGAGATTTTATGAAAAATTCAATTAAATTTTTGATTTTTATATTTTTTGCCGGAATAAGTTTATATGCGCAGGATGCTTCTTCTTATTTTCCTGCAGTCTCCGGTTATATATGGAATTATAAAATTACCCCGCTTGATTCTGCAAATAATGAAAATCAAACAATCGCCTATTATAGGATTGATTCGTTTGCTGTTGCACAAAATTATAAGGGGAAATCGGCAAATGTTATTGTATCAAAAGCAAGTCTTTCTCCCGGAACACCTTTTATTCCGTTGCCTGATTCTACATTTATTTCTTTAGAAGGAAGTGATGCTTATACATATTATAAGCTCTTTAATATAGATTCATTAATAAATTTATTAGGCTCCGGCACCGGTCTGCCGAATTCTCTTCCCACCAATGAAACAGGCGAATGGGTTTCTTATTATAGGTTTGCTCAAGCAGAAAATGTCCCTTATCCCATTCTTTTGGTTGATACTTCGATTGTTTTTAATAATATACCGTTAAAAGTTAATTTTGAAATTCAAGGAATACATTTAGCTGATCAAAATATTGCAACAGAGATGGGGGAAATTAATTGCAAAAAATTTGTCAATAATAACATTGTCAAAGTTTACCTCGCTGTTTTACCGATTCTTGTAACTTCTTTTACGATAAGCGATACGGTTTGGATTGCTTCTAATCAATGGATTGTCCAGGATATAATGCCGTCAACTAAGATTGATCTAAGCGGGATTGGTTTTGGCACTCAATTTATTCCCGGTTCAAAAAAATACTTATTTCTCAAATTCCAACAAGTGTAAACCAAGTTGAAACAAAAATTAATGGATTTAAATTATATCAAAATTATCCGAATCCTTTTAATCCAAGTACGATTATCAAATATTCCATATCGACAAATTCAAAAGTTACTTTAAAAGTATATAATATATTGGGCAACGAGGTTGCTACTTTGGTTAATAAAAAACAAAGCGCAGGTGATTATCAAATCGAATTCGAGCCATCTCGATTAAAATCCGGATTAAGTGCAGGCGTTTATTTTTATAGATTAAATACCGGTACAGCTTCAATAACAAAAAAACTTATTTATTTGAAGTAAATGTAAAACAAATCTTTGATATACCTGATTAAATAAACTAAATTTGTAAAAATTATTCAAAAAACAATTATTGGGGCAATGCGTCATTATGTTATTTACGGATAAAACTTTTAAATATTATTTAAATACCGAAACAAGTTCGATTCCCGAAAGATCCATGATCGAAGAAAAATATAAATGGGATCTTTCGCATATTTATGAAGACAAAAATGTATGGGAAAAGGATTTTAAGTGGGTTTCAGAAAACATTCCTAACTATAAAAAATTTGAGGGGACTCTTTCAAATGACCCTGCACAATTACTCGAATGTTTAAAGTTCGACAATGAAATGGGCATTAAGCTTGAAAGGCTTTATCTATATGCCATGTTGTCTAAAGACAGCAATATGAGGATTCAAGAATTTCAAGCAATGGATGACAGAATAAAAAATTTATATACCAGAGTGTCAGCAGCCGGATCGTTTATTAAGCCTGAATTATTACTAATTCCAGATGAAAAATTAATTAATATGATTTCATCAAATGAGGAACTAAAAGTATATAAACATTTCATTGAAAATTTAATTAGGGAAAAATCTCATACATTATCTAAAGAGCAGGAAAAAATATTGGCTCTTGCAGGGGAAGCAACCTCCATTCCTTACAATGTATTTACAATTTTTACTAATGCTGATATTCAGTTTCCCAAAGTGCAGGATGAAAACGGGAAAGAAATAGAAATATCTCATTCACGCTACTATGCTGCAATGTATTCAAAAGACAGGGATTACAGGAAGAGGTTCTTTAAAAATTATTTTGTCCCTTTTAAAAATTATGAGAACACTTATTCCGTACTTTTTAATAGTAATTTAAAAACAAACATATTTAATGCAAAAGCCCGGAATTATAATTCCGCTCTTGAAGCCTCTTTAGATGCTAATAATATACCTGTCTCGGTTTATCATAACCTGGTAAAATCGTGCAATGAAAATTTGAAGCCACTCCACAGATGGGCAGCAGTAAAAAAGAAAATTCTTAATCTGGATGAGCTTCATCCTTATGATGTATATGCTTCTCTTTTCTCTTCTAATTTTATGAACAAGTTTGATTATGAGCAGGCAAAAGAAATTGTTTTAAAATCTTTGGCTCTTTTAGGGGATGATTATCTTTCATCTATAAAGCATGCTTTTGAGAACAGGTGGATTGATGTTTATGAAACTAAGTATAAAAGAAGCGGAGCATATTCTTCGGGGACTACATTTGGTGTTCATCCTTATGTTCTGCTGAATTGGGCAAATCTTTTAAATGATGTTTTTACTCTGACCCATGAGATGGGGCATAATATGCATTCATATTATACAGGCAAAACACAGCCGTATCCGTATGCAAATTATACAATATTTCTTGCCGAAGTAGCTTCGACTTTCAATGAAGCGCTTTTGCTGGATTACTTAATTGAACATGCAGAGAAAAAGGAAGAAAAGCTTTTTTTAATTGAAAAATACTTGAACAATATAACAACTACATTCTACAGGCAGATAATGTTTGCGGAATTTGAAATGTGGGCTTATGAGCAGGCAGAAAACGGGGTTGCACTGACTTCCGAGATCTTAAATAAAAATTACAAAACAATTTACCAAAAATACTGGGGACCGGAAATGATTGTTGATGAAGAGGAAGAGCATACATGGGCGCGGATTCCTCATTTCTATTATAACTTTTATGTATATCAGTATGCAACAGGCTTTGCCGCTTCAGAATTCCTTTCCAGGAAAGTAAAAAATGAAGGGGAGTCGGCTGTAAATAATTATTTGAATTTTCTAAAATCGGGAAGCTCGGATTATTCAATTAATATTTTGAAATCCGCCGGAGTAGATATGAATTCGGGAGAGCCAATAATTGCTGCAACCCGGAAAATGGATGAGCTTCTTGATGAATTGGAAAAGATAATATCTTAGCATGTGAGTTATATTTTTATTTTAAATAATTTTCATCTTTGTAATAAGGAATGTACAGTTTATAGTAGTAATTAAAGAAGGGGTCTCTAAAAAAGTAAGAAAGTGTCATTTCGAGGGAGTCTTCGACCGAGAAATCTTTTCAAAACGCAAGATTTCTCCCTTCGGTCGAAATGACACACATACTTATTAAACTGCCCTTTGATAAGAAATCTATGATAAATCTTTATCAAAAATCAATTGTAAGTATGAAATATTTTGGACCACAATATTCTATCGACAATTGATTTTATTCTTTCCATTTTGCACCGGGCACTTTAATTATTAGGCGTTCATTTCGGTGAATTTGCAAAGCATTATAAAAAACCTTGAAAAGATAAAGAGAAGTATAAAATTTATCCCAGATTTGTCAATAGGAAAAATTTCTAATGACCGCCATTAGAAAAAA
>CAYUVK010000061.1:0-28938 GCA_964448105.1 uncultured Ignavibacteriaceae bacterium | reverse complement strand
TAAATTTGAAAGTATAATTGGGATTACCTACCTTTTTAAACTTTTAAATTGGTTTAAACTGCAACCCGATTTTCAATATATTTTTAATCCTGTATATAGTCTAAATAATGATTATTCTTTTGTTTCTGGAATAAGACTCGGGTTAGTATTTTAGTGTTTTATTTCTGGTAATTCACTTTATTCCGATTATTAAATCGGAAGCAAAACTGGTCTTCTTTCTTTCTACTTTAGAGAAACCGGCTGCTGATAACCATTCCTTCATCTCTTCCTCAGTGTAAGTATCCCCGTTAACAGTTCCTACAAGCATATTAAGAGAAAAAATTGCACCGTGATGAGGTTGTATCCTGTCATTGTTCATTATAAAATCATTTATTATTACCATACCTTTGCTGTTCAATGCATCTGCACATTTTTGAATCAGAGTTTTATTTTGGTCATAGCTATTAATATGAACAATTGCAGATAGCAGAATTAGGTCATAACCGCTGCCAAAATCCTTTGTTAAATAATCGCCTTCAATAAAATCGAAATTATCCTTCAACTTTTCCTCTTCAACATACTTTTTAGTAAGTGGAATTACATGCGGTAAATCTAAAACCACAGCTTTAATTGATAGATTTCGTTTAACTAACTCCATAGAAAAAGCGGCAGAACCTCCGCCAACATCAAGCATTCTTTTGGTATTGGAAAGATCAAACATCATTGCAAGAAGCTTGGCTTGTTTTATTCCTCGGTAATGCATTGCAGCAATAAACGATTCAACCCATTCTTCTTTTTCTTTTTTATTTTGATCTCCGATAAATGAACTTCCTTTCTTTACAGAACTTGTTAAATGGCTCCATGTATTCCAGAGATGATTGGTATGGTAAAGATTCCCCATAAATTCTGGTTTTCCATCAACCATGTATTTTGATGATAAATCAGTATTATAAAATTTTCCTTTAACTTTTCTTAATAATCCCATCCCGCAAATAGCGTTCAGTAACCGGTCGGTTGCCCTGTTATCGGTATTGATTTTTCCTGATATTTCTTCGGAGTTCATAATATGTTTATCAAGTATTGTAAAAATGTTAAGTTCAAATGCTGTCAATAATATGCGGCTTTCTTGAAACGCGTACGCTATTTCACGAATATGTTCGGGGGAGTTAATTTCTTTCATTGTTATTCTTCTTTAAATGTGTTTAATATTAACTATATTGGAAAATGTTGATTGTAGATTCAACTCTTTCTTTAATACTTTTAAAAATTTAGTGATTTTTTTTATAATAAAAATATTTCAAGCCCATTTTAATTGCTAATTTGTCTGTGGATAGGAATTAATGTGTGCACTATCATTTTTCAATACCGAAAATCCATATTAAATTTCAAATAGTAAATTATCAAAAATATGAAAGGTACTTTGTTAAAATATTCCCTTCGGGACTTTATTTTAAAATTCATATTCACTAAGGAAGTAAAATTTAAGGCCAGGATTTTTTGAGAACTGATTTGTGCTGCTCAGATTATTAAATGGTTTAAAAATCATTTACCGGCCTTTAATAAATATTTTAGATATTTACATAAATAAACTTTCTCCAATTACTTATGGAGATGAAAAAATGAAAATAAGTTTATATAAGGGTAATATGCCAGCTTCGATTATTTTAATCCGATTAATTGTTGGTCTTGTTTTCTTTTCAGAAGGGATACAGAAATTTTTGTTTCCCGATAGTTTGGGAATCGGAAGATTTATTAAAATTGGAATACCGGCACCGAATTTTTTTGCACCTTTCGTAGGTGTTGTGGAAATAGTTTTCGGTTTTTTAATTTTAGTGGGATTATTCACTAGAATCGCTTCAATTCCTTTAATAATTAATATAAGTGTAGCTATAATTACAACTAAGATTCCGATTCTTATAAATGAAGGAATCTGGAAAATGGCTCATGAAGCAAGAACTGATTTTTCCATGCTTCTCGGCTCAATATTTCTTTTGATTGTTGGTGCAGGGAAAATATCATTAGATTATTATTTTTTTCGAAAAAAATTTTTCAAAAAGTAACTCTAAAAGAAAGGTTTGACTATGCAGAACAAAAATAACAGCAGGAGAAGATTTTTAAAAAACAGCGGTTTATTAATTGCAGGTACAACAATTCTCAATACTAATTTAGTCGGTGAAACGTTAATTAAACCCGGGGAAAGTTTATTGGCAGTTGAAAAAATATCTCCTACTGAACATTTAATGCGTGATCATGGGTTGTTGAAACGTATACTTCTAATTTACCAGGAAATAATGGACAGAATAAATAAAAAATCTAGTTTTCCGCCGGAAACAGTGATTGATTCTGCAAATACTATTAGAATGTTTATTGAAGCCAATCATGAACAGATGGAAGAGAACTATTTATTTCCGCATTTTAAAAAAGCTAATACCCTTGTCGAACTTGTACATATTTTGGTAACCCAGCATCAAAAGGGGAGTGATTTAACAAGTAAAATAGTGCAGTTGGGTGCTGATAATTTTAAGAAAAATAAAGAAAAAGAACAGTTGAAAAAATACCTGTATTCATTTATTAGAATGCTTAGTGCGCATGAAGCCAGAGAAGATACTGTATTATTTCCGGCATTTAGAAAATTAATATCAGAAACCGAGTATGAATCACTTGGAGAGCAACTTGCCCAAAAAGAGTTTGATATGTTTGGACCTAATGGATTTGAATTGATGCTCCACAGAGTTGAGGACATTGAAAAGAAACTTAAGATTTATGAATTATCAAAGTTTACACCTAAAGTTTAATCACTAAACTATTCCTCAAATCAATGAAAGGAGATAAAACAGATAAAAGTAAAATAGAAAGTGCAAAATTATTTTTAAGATATCCATCTTTTTATTATCGTAAAATGGTTAATAGTAATAATTATCTGCTTATCGGTATTATATTTTTTCTAATATATTCAAATTTAATTTTTGCAGGTGGACCGCCCTGGAGAACAGATGATCCTATTCCGGTTGAATTTAAGCAGCACGAACTATATTTATTCTCAACAGGTGTTAGTGATGATGGTGGAGTAAGTGGAGTTGGTCCCGCCGTTGAATTTAATTATGGTGTATTTCCCAATACTCAATTTCATATAGTATTACCTTTAGCATTTGATGTTCCTAAAAATGGTGAAAAACATTTTGGCTATGGTGATACTGAAATCGGAATTAAATATCGTTTTGTCGAACAAACCGATATTATCCCGGCGATTGCTACTTTTCCAATTGCAGAACTGCCTACCGGGAATGCTTCCGAGAATTTAGGGAATGGAGAAACACAATTATATCTTCCAATCTGGTTCCAAAAGGATATAGGAGTTTGGACGGTTTGTACCGGAGGCGGATATTGGATTAACCCCGGTACAGATAATAAAAATTGGCAGTTTTATGGTTTGCAAATTCAATATAATTTTTCCGATAATTTTTATCTTGGAATGGAAACTTTTCATCAAACTACCTCAACTGTTAATTCAAAAGGATATACAGGCTTGCATGTTGGCGGAGCAGTAACAGTTGTTAAAAATTATCAGGTATTATTTTCCGGTGATGCAGGAAATGGAATAACTTCGTATAAGCATTTTGCTTATTATTTAGGTTTGTACCATGAATTTTAATTTGTCCTGGTATCAATAGCTTCCTCCTAAATTCTCCTTCAAAGCAGGATTTTTAAAACAGACGGAGCTAAAATGATATTTTTACCAATTCATTCTAAGTTTTATAACGGGAGTAATAACATTAGCAATCTTGCTTGATCCCTTTATGTTAGGATGCCAATCGCATCCCCAATCGGAATCATCCATTATACTTCTATTAATTTCAATAAAAAAAATATCTTTGTCTCTCTTTTCACTAGTTTGCTGCTGTATAACAACTTCTTTGATATAAGATAAACATGGTTCCCCGATCATTGGTCCGCATAAGCAAAAGATAGTTACATGTGGATATAGTGAACGCACCCGGTTAATTAACCGGTTATATGCTTTTTGAAAAATATTTTTATCCGGGAAAGGCTGGGTTGAAAAATCATTTGTACCAAGATTAATTATAACTGCCTGGGGAATCCATTCATCAAAATTCCATTTTTTTGTTGAATCGAAAAAGCACGTACAATCATATAGTGAAGGCATCGGATCAATTGAGGTTTTATTTTTATCTCCATAATTACGTACAACACCTCTGCCTGAATAAGAGATTAATGAATAATCCGCATTTAACGCTCTGGCAGTAATTGCTGCATATGACATGCATGCATTTTCGGTTTCAATGCTAAAATGGCAATTATGATTTTCTCCTTCAACTCCATAGCCTGAAGTCATGGAATTTCCTATAACTTCTATTCGCCTGTTGGGCCGTTTATCTGGTGTTAAGAGTTTTTTCCCTTTGTCGAGAATAAATCCCATGAACACGGCTTTACCAACCAACGGTTCGGTTCTTTTTTGTATCATAATTGTATGGGGGATTAATTCCTCTAATCCTGATGCAACTTTATATATGGTCGATTTATTAGTTATCAATAATTCGGGAGCATGATCATCTACAATAACAGCATATTCATTTTTGTGATCATCTAAAATTACAGAGCAGCTTGTACCTTCGAATTTTGCAACTATATATACACCTGCCCAGTCAAATACAACTTTTTTAGGATTTGAAAAATCAAATCGCCCGACATATTGAATATCCGGATCATCGGCATCAATAATACTTGAGTTCTGAAAATTATGCTTGGTAATTTCGGCAGAATAAGTATTAATGCTGAATACCGTAATAGATATAATAATTATTTGTAAAAGAGCTATTCGAATAGTTTTAAGATTCATTATTATTTCCTAAAGAATTTCGTAAAAAAAAATAAACAAATTTTTCAACCGGATAAAAAGAAGGAAGCTTATATTGATAAAATTTCTTAAGACAGTAATTTTTTTCGAATTAAATTAATGAAAAAAATAATATCCAGAAAATAAAATACAACTCGGAAAGTATTTCAAATGTTTCTTTTCAATAAATACAAAAAAAATAAAAAGAGAATGAATATAAATAGAATCCGGACAGGAAATTTGTAATCTATGCTTTTTGTATAAATTGGCTAAGAGTATCTCCGATATAATAAGGCCATAAAATTAAAGCTAAAACCGCTTTCCAGAATGCCAGCTTTAAAAATCCTATTGAAAACAGCCAGCCGATCAGCCAAATAATGCCGCAATCACCTGCACGTTTATAAGTTTTGCTCTTGTTGCCTTCTCCCATTTTGTTTCCTCTGTTATTTATTAAGAAATTTATTTAATGAAAATTAAAACTTAAAAATAAATAATTACGGGTATATAAAAAATTGTTATACGGATATGTAAAAAATTATGATAATATGAATTTAATATAATCCGGCTTTTAATTATCTTCGATACAATAAATTATTAATAAACAGTTGATTATATAAATGAAATCTTTTCGATACCTCTTACTTATAGCATTTTGTATTATTTATTTTACAGATAGTTTTGCTTTTAATACACCGCAAGTAATAAAAAATGGAAAACTCATATATCTAGCGAATACGGTTATTGTAAAATATAAAATTTCATCCGGTCAGCAGCTTAATAAATTATTAAAAATTGAAAATAAATTTAGAACATTACTAAAAGCCTATGATATTAAATCGGTAACTAAAGCTTTTTCAACAGAAAATAATGAAGCCCGAAAAATCGGGCTTGATAGAATAATGACAGTAAAGTATTCTAAAAATATAGATCCCTTATATGTCTCTGCTAAAATGAGAAAACTTCCTGATGTAGAATGGGCTGAACCTAAATATTTAAGAAGGGTCGATTTTATTCCAAATGATCCTAGTTATAATTCAACTGCTCAATGGAATTTATTGCAAATTAATGCACAACAGGCCTGGGATATTTCTCAAGGCGATACTTCAATTATAATCGGGATTGTTGATACAGGAGTTGATTGGACACATCCTGATATAAATGCAAATATGTGGTATGGCATAGGATATGATTTCGGAGGACTAAACGGCACTCCGGATAATAATCCAATTGAAGATCATCCTTATCATGGAACTTTTGTAGCAGGCGTTGCATCGGCAGTTACCGATAATAATATAGGGATAGCATCTATCGGTTTTAAAAGTCATTTGATGGCTGTAAAAGCAACCGAAGATGATATGAAGGATGCCGGGGGAATTCCTTATATCGTTTATCCATCCAAAGGGATTATTTATGCAGCTGAAAATGGAGCCAAAGTTATAAATTGCAGCTTCGGTGGAAGCGGGTATTCAAATATGGAGCAGGAAGTAATAAATTACGCAATCGCAAAAGGTGCCCTGGTTGTTGCAGCTGCCGGGAATGATAATTCATCGGAGAATTCTTATCCTGCAGATTATAAAGGTGTTCTTTCAGTTGCCGCAACATCAGTAGATGATGGGAAAGCATACTTCTCTAATTTCGGATACTTTGTCGATTGCTCTGCTCCCGGACAAAATATTTATTCAACATGGCAGCCGGATACTTATAACACCGAAAGTGGTACCTCGGCTTCAACGCCGTTAGTATCAGGTTTGGCAGCTTTGGTTTTTGCACGTTTCCCTAATTACACCCCATTACAAGTAGGTGAGCAAATTAGGGTGAATTGCGATAATATAGATTCAATTAATCCGGGATTTCAGCATTTACTTGGTTATGGGAGGATTAATGCTTACAAAGCCTTAAATAATACTAATTCAATTTCAGTAAGAGCATATGATTTCCAGTTATCCGATAAAACAGCCGGTGGAAACGGGGATGGGAATATAGAACCGGGTGAGAATGTTGAAGCCCTTGTTAAATTAAAAAATTATTTGAACCCGGTAAGTAATGTTTCAATTTCTTTGCAAAGTTTAAGCAGTTATGCAACCGTCCAAAATGGAGATTTTAATATCGGCTCTATTGGTACTCTGGATTCATCGGACAATTACTCTGCTCCATTTATTATAAGAATTGCAGATAACGTTCCTTATAATGATACAATCTCATTCATGTTAAATTATAATGCAAATAATTATAATGACTATCAATTTACAGTTGCTTCGGTTAATAATACCTTTAAAACCCAGGATGGTAATAACATAGCATTAACTATAACCAGTCAAGGCAATCTTGGATTTAATGATATTAATGATCTTCAGGGTGAAGGTTTTAGATTCAAAAATGGTCCTAACTTGCTTTATGAAGGTGCATTAATGTTTGGAACTTCGGCAACAAAACTATCTGATGCAGCATATGATGAGACCGGAAATGGAAATGATACTTCTTTTCAAATTATCAGTCCAATTAAAATAATGCAGCCCGGTGATAAAGCAGTTCAAGAAGGGAATACAATTTTTAACGATAATGGTTCCGGTGCTGATAAACTTGGTATTACCGTCAATCTCCATTCATATTCTTTTAATGATGAAAGCAATAAAAATTCGATTATCCTTAATTACAATTTAACAAATACAAATAATACGGATATTAATAATTTTTATATTGGTCTTTTTTTCGATTGGGATCTTGTGGAAGGATCTGGTGATAACGACTATGCGATTTATGATAGTACCGGAAATTTAGGATATGTCTATCACCAAGGTGGTAATCCGGATACCTATGTAGGGACTGCTTTAATATCGTCCAACAATTATGGATTCTGGGCTATCGATAACGGGGATACGAGCGCAGGAGGTATTCAAATCTATTATGGGTTTTCTAAAGATGAAAAATGGAAAACATTATCAAGCGGAATTGGGAATTCATTTGCCGGGCCAACAGATATATCGGAGGTTACATCCGCAGGTCCATTTTTTATACCCGCAGGGAAATCAATTGATGTTGCTTTTGCTATTACCGCCGGAAATAATTTAAATGAGTTAAGAACAAGTATTATTAATGCCAGAAATGTATATGTAAATATAACCGGGATTGATAGTACAGAACAGGTTCCTTTAAAATTTTATCTAAGTCAAAATTATCCTAATCCTTTTAACCCGGGAACGGAAATAGATTATGAAATACCGGAGCAGGGGAGGGCAACAATTAAAGTTTTTGATGTATTGGGTAATCTTGTTAAAACATTAATTGATGAAGACAAACAACCCGGTGCTTACCATCTAAAATTTTATGCCGCTGGTTTGGCAAGCGGTGTTTATTTTTATCAGTTAAAAATTGGGTCGTATTCTTCTACTAAAAAATTTGTTTTGGTAAAATAGTCCCTTTTATTTAATAAAAAATAATTAAGAAATAATTGATATTTTAAGCAGCAAATTTGTAAGATAATTTCGATTTTAAATTTATTCTCGCGGAGGTGGTTTAGTAATTATTAAAAAATTTATTTTTCCTTTTTGAATTTTGACTTGGCTCTATTTAACACTTATGGCTTCAGCATTAACTAATGTAACGGGAACACCTTCCCGGAGAGTATTTTGAATTTCAGATACTTTGTCGGTTAAATTCATTAATTCTATTATCGCATCTCTTTTTGCTGCTGCTTTTACTGTTGCTGAATAAATGATATTCGATGCAGGAAGACTCTCAGTATCAAAGTCTCCCTTAACTTCAACTTCAACACTTTTTACTTCTATTCCTTGTTTACCGGCTTCGCGGTAAATATCATCGCAATAACATGCAGCTAGAGCAAGAAAGAGAAGCTCCCCACCATTTACGCCCGATCCATACCCTGTTTTTTTAGAGGGGATATTTATTGAATGAGTATTATTGTCAGTTTTTAATATTACGGAATTTTCATTTTTTTTATTTACAAGCTGTGCACTTATTTGCATAGATTTTCTCCCAATCAATTTAATCCTATTTTTAAAAATAAGTATTTTATCATGATGATAGAAAATGTTTATAATGATGAGGGATAGAACATATGGTATAGTGGTATAGTGGTATGGGGCTATGATGTCCTATCGTTTAAACCATATAAAAGCGGATTAAAAATGAAAATTTATAAATGGTAATATTTTGAATGGCGAAGGATTATCTTTAACAATATTTAATAAACCTATTTGTATTCCTTGAAGTGATTTGGCAATATTTAGAATACCTATAACTAATCCTTCCTGTGTACCGGAAATCTTATGAAAAGGGGAAATTGAAAAGCCTGTTAAATCTTTTGTTTTTACCCAAATTCCTGTAACATTCAAACCGGTTAAATTTTCAGTTTCAACATTGTACCCGGCAATGTTTATTCCCACAATGGAAGACCACGAGCGGAGTTTTCCAACAGTCAAATTGATGCCGGTGATTTCACCATCATCTGAAACTACAGCCAAGCCTCCGAAATTAATACCGGTGAAACCGTTTTTAGCCACGGCAGCAAGTCCGCCTAAACTTATACCGTTAATTTCATTTTCGGAAACAAGAGCTAATCCGCCAAAATTTATTCCGTAGATATCATCCTTTGCTACAGTAGCTAATCCGCTTATATTTATTCCATAAATATCTTTTTGTGAAACAAGAGCAAGAGAGCCAAAGTTAATACCTAACATTTCTTTGTTTGCAACGGAGGCTAAACCACTGATATTTATTCCGTTTAAACTACCCTGTGAAACAAGAGCAAGTCCGCCAAAATTAATACCGTAAATGTCTTTGTTGGAAACTTGTGCAAGACCACCAATATTTATTCCGGATATATTGTCTTTGGCGACCAATGCCAAGGTACCAAAATTAATTCCGTAGATATTTCCCTGCGAAACATTTGCTATACCTCCAATATTGATTCCACTCATGTTGCGACCTGCTAAAACCGATGCAAGGCCAATTGAAATTCCATTTAAATCATCTGCATAAGGTGCTAATCCAAATGATAATCCATTAATCCTAGAATCAGGGCTTTCTTCCGGTTTCCAGAAAGTGATATTAATTCCATTAATATTGTGAATACCGCAATCGACAACATTAAACCTGAGCCCGTTTAAATTTTGTGAATTACCAAAGCTTATTCCATAGTTGTCTGCAGTGAGGTCTATACTGAAATGAGAACATTCAGGAGCTGTATGAGTTGTAGAATCAGTTCCCAAAAGGTTTATTTGTGCCGGGGTTGCTGTTGTAAGAATTGCAGTTAAAAGAATTATGATAACTGAATTTATTCTTTTGTTGCAGAACTTATTTGACTGAATTGAAAAAATTTTATATAACATTTTGGGCTCCCTTTAATTATCCCTTTGTTCTAAAATCAATTTAAAAAATTTTTAATGTTTAAGCTTGAATAAAATCTCACCTATTATGACAAATAAAAACATAATTTGGTTACATATTACATAAAAATAATCCTTAAATATCTTTGGTTTTAAGGGAATAATTATCTATAAATGTAATTAGTAGCAGCTCATAAACCCAATTTCTATGGAGAAATTGGGTTTATGGAAAAGTCGAAATTTTATAAAAGTATTTAAATCTTAAAGTTCTTTAATCTTAAGGAATTGCTAATAACCGAAACAGAACTTAAAGACATTGCAAGTGCCGCAAACATTGGGTTTAAAATTCCTAATGCAGCTAGAGGAATCCCAAGCGAGTTATAAATAAAGGCCCAAAAGAGATTTTGTTTGATGGTTTTTATTGTTTTTCTTGATAATTTAATTGCGGCAACAACGCCTTTTAAATTACCACTGACTAAAACAATTGAACCTGTTTCGATAGCAATATCGGTTCCGCTGCCGATTGCGATACCAACATTGCTTTGTGCGAGTGCCGGAGCATCGTTGATACCATCTCCAACCATAGCAACTATTTCATTCCCTTTTTGATATTTTGATACTGCCTTTGCTTTTTCATCAGGCATTACTTCAGCTTCATAAAAATCGACTTCAACATAATTAGCAATTATTTCTGCGGTTTTCTTATTATCGCCCGTAATCATTACGGTTTTTATCCCCATTTCTTTTAATTCTTTAATCGCCTCTTTGGAAGATTCTTTTACAGGGTCATCTATTGCAATGACTCCTTTTAAAGTTTTATCAATACCCACATAAACTAAAGTTTTTCCTTTTCCTAATAGTTCATCAATCTTTTTATCCAATTGATTATTTGCTACGGAATTTTCCTGCATTAATTTTTTATTTCCTACTATAATACTGTTTCCATTTAAAGTGGATATTATCCCTTTACCTGTCATACTTTCAAATAAACCTGTTTCCAATAAAGGAATGTTTTTTGATTTAGCGTAATTCACAATAGCTTTTGCAATCGGATGTTCTGATTTATTTTCAACCGAAGCCGCTAGTTGAATAATCTTATCTTCAGCTTCACCATTATAAATTATTTCGGAAACATGAGGTTCACCTTCTGTTATTGTGCCGGTTTTATCCAATATTACAGTTGTAGTTTTATGAGCTATTTCAAGGCTCTCACCGTTTTTAATCAAAATTCCAAACTGTGCACCTTTACCGGTTCCAACCATTATCGCGGTTGGAGTTGCAAGTCCAAGAGCACATGGACACGCAATAATTAATACTGCAATAAAATTTATTAAAGCAGAATTAAAGCCGCCCCCGGAAATAATCCAAAAAATAAAAGTAATGACAGCTATTCCAATAACTACAGGAACAAAGATTGAAGCTACCTTATCTGCCAAATTTTGGATGGGAGCTTTTGAACCCTGTGCTTCTTCGACCATCTTAATAATTTGTCCGAGAACCGAATTGTCTCCAACTGCTGTTATTTCAAAATCAAATGATCCGGTTTTATTTATTGTTCCGCCGATAACTTTTGCCCCAATAGATTTTTCAACCGGGATACTCTCACCGGTAATCATCGATTCATCAATAACCGAATTGCCTTGAACTATTGTTCCGTCAGCAGGGATTTTACCGCCAGGTTTTACGATAACTATATCACCTAATTTTAAATCTTCAATATTAACTTCGATTTCTGTTTCACCTTTTTTTAATAATGTAGTTTTAGGTTTTAAGCTAATAAGCTTTTTTACCGCAGTATTTGTTTTTGATTTAGCTCTGCTTTCGAGCCATCTTCCCATCAATATCAATGTTATTATAACGGCAGTTGTGTCAAAATAGACATGAGGGAATTCTCCCGGTTTTAAAATTAAATCCGGAAAAAGAGCAACTAAAATGCTAAAGCCATATGCCGCAGCAGTTCCTACAGCAACAAGTGAATTCATATCTGCTGTAAAATGTTTTAAGTTGCTCCAGAAAATTTTGTAAAATCTTTTACCAGAGATAAAGACAACGGGGGTTGTTAAAATTAATAGTACCTTGTTTAAGTAATCGGCAGATAACGGAATCAAATTATGAAATCCACTCCAAATGCTCCCCATACTTAAAAGTAAAATTGGAACTGTAAGAATTGCAGCGAAAATTAATTCTCTTTGAAGCGTTTTGTGGTATTCAGAAGTCTCATCATTAATTTTTTCTTTTACTTTTTCTTTTGATGAAGAAACATCCATTTTGTAACCGGCTTCTTCAACCATATCTGCTACTTCTTTTACATTTACTTTCCCGGGATCAAATTCAAAAGTCGCTTTTTCTGTTGCAAGATTCACGGAAACATTTTTTATCCCTTCAATTTTTTTAATAGATTTCTCAACACGAGCCACACAACTTGCGCAAGTCATTCCTTCTACGGGGAAAGTAACTTTTTCAATTTTGTTTATTTTATTTAAATTTGTTCCGTTCATAAAATTTACATACTTTTTTGCTAAATTCGGATTTTGAATTGCGGATTTGTAATCCGCATTTTGCAATTCGAAATTATAAATCTCAATTATTAATCACTCTGTACCCTGCTTCTTCTATAGCATCAGCCAGAGTTTTTTCATCTACTTTAGTTTCGTCAAACTCAACATTTGCACTTCCGATTTGTACATCATTTACTTTGACATTTTCTAATTTGTTTAATTCTTTTTTTACTGCCATTACACAATGATGACAGGACATTCCTTCTATTTTTAATGTTTCTTGTTTCATTTATTACTCCTTAAGATTCTATTTGTTTTACAATACAAAAATAAAAATATATTGATTTTATCTGTTATATTTTAGATGAAAAGGTTTATAAAATTTTAAGATCCCTTAACCTTCGAGGTTACAATATATTAAATACTTGCTAACCTCGAAGGTTCCTATGATCATAAGTTTAAAATGCAAATAAGTAAGATTAAGAGCGGGCTTATTAATTTAATGAAACAATATTCCGAATTTTATCT
Organism: uncultured Ignavibacteriaceae bacterium; assembly: GCA_964448105.1. Lineage (GTDB taxonomy): Bacteria > Bacteroidota > Ignavibacteria > Ignavibacteriales > Ignavibacteriaceae > CAVQBP01. The sequence goes on along the minus strand of CAYUVK010000061.1, from coordinate 15,733 downwards.
CCTGTAAGCGGTTTTTCAATATAATCAGCAACATTCTTGTTTGAGATCGCACGTTCTTTATCGATTGGACTTAGTGATGCCGAAAGTATATAAACTTTGAATTTACTTTTTATTTTTTCTTCAAGTTGCTCAAACTGTTCGAGAAATTCCCAGCAGGTCATTCCATGCATATTTATATCAAGAAGAAGTATTGCACTACTATCCGCTTTGTTAATATATTCTGTAGAAATATAATGAAATCCTTTTTTAGGTTCGGTAAAGGTTTTGATTTTAGCTTCCTTAATTGTATTCCTTATTGTAATATGACAAAGTGTATTATTAACAGGATCATCATCGAATAGGATAAAGTCAGAAATTTTTGTCATAAGATTAATCGTTAATTTCAAATTCAATTTTGAATTCTGTCCCTTTATTCACTTCACTATTAATACTTATTTTACCGCTTAATGTCTCAACTTGCATTTTGGTCATAAATAATCCCAAACCTTTCCCCTCAGTGTGCTCGTGAAACCGTTTGTATAAACCAAACACCTGGTCCCCATTTTCCTGCAAATCTATCCCTAATCCGTTATCCCTAAATATTAATTCAATTATGCCGTCTCTTCTTTGACTTTTAATTTCTATAACAGGCGGAATACCCGGTTGTTTATATTTAATACTATTGGAAATTAAGTTATAAAAAATACTGCGTAAATAACTTTTAAGGGTAAAAATTTCGCTGACTTCCTTAAAATCACTTTTAATATTGACTTGTTCATTTTTTATTATATTAAAAATACTATCCTCAATATCCTCCAATAATTCCGAAAAACGTACATTTTCTTTTACTTGGTTTACGCCCCTTTTTATTTGCAAAATATTATTTAGATCGAGTATAACTTCATCCAATTTCTTTACGGAGTATGAAAGCCCTTCCATCATCACATCCTGCTCTTCCTTGTTTAAATCCGTATCATTCAATGTATTAGCTATACCAATAATATTTGCAACCGGTGAACGAAGGTTGTGAGAGATAATATAAGCAAATTGTTCAAGATATTTATTCTGCTGGGTTAATTCTGTAGTCATTTTTTTAAGAGATTCTTGTATATGTTTTGCTTCGGTAATATCTTCTTTAATTGCAATATAGTGAGTTATCTTTCCTGAAGAATTTTTAACCGGGGATATTGAAGCCATCTCCCAATACAGTTCTCCATTCTTTTTCTTATTATGAAATTCTCCCCGCCATTCCCAACCGGATGCAATTGTTTCCCAGAGATTTTTATATACATCATGTACAAGTTCTCCCGATTTTAATATCCTGGGATTTTTCCCGATTGCTTCTTCAAAAGAGTATCCGGTTATTTCCGAAAATTTAGGATTAACATATTCGATATCGCCGTCAATATTTGTGATTACTATTGAAGTTGGACTTTGTTCGACCGCATGCAACAACCGAAGATTTTGTTCTTCGATTTTTTTCCTTTCCGTAATATCACGAATTAAGGCAACAATATAATTTTTATCATCAACAAATAGTGGAGAAAGGCTAATTTCACAATAAGATTCATTTTCTCCTTGATTAAAGATCCATTCAAATAAACTTTGTTTACCGCTAATCAGGTCATTCATAATTGCCGATAACTTTTCCCTGGAATTAATACCGTCATATTGAAGATTAGGAGAAAAATCCAAAAGGGATTTATCAATAATATTATTTTTGGTTGTTCTAAAGATTTTTTCGGATTTGGCGTTACAATTAATTATCCTGCTGTTTTCAATTATAAGTATGGCATCATTGGAAGTTTGATATAAAGCTTCAAATTTTTTATTTGATTCACTAATTACTAGAGAATTTTTGTAATTTTGCCTGCTTTGAAAATAGAGAAATGATATTCCTCCAATTGCCGAAATGGAAAATAAAAGGAGAAGAATAAAAGATAATCTGTTGGTAACAGGCAAGTAAATCTCGGAAAGATCTTGTTTTGTAATTAAGTACCAAGGTGTGCTTTCTATCTTTCTAATGTCAGCCAACACCTTTTCACCTCTATAATCTGTCCCTTCTACAAAACCTTGAATACCTCTAACAGCCATAGCAGCAGGAAGATCTTTAGAAGTAAGGGGTAATTTTAAAGTAAGCGGAGGAGAGCTGCTAAATTTTAATCTGTTAATAAATATTACACTGTCACCCTCACTAAAAACAATAAATGATTCAGCAGAAGAATTTTCAACATACCAGTTTTGTATTAATGGAAAGATTAGTTTATATGGATCAATCTTTAAAATGATTACGTACTCCATACTTTTTCTAACTAATACCGGAATATAAATATCGAGATCAATGCTTGAGTCAAATGAATTTTTATAAAAGTTCGAAAAGACAATTTTATTTTTATTTATTGCAGAAGCTATGGAATCCTTATCATAATCTCCTTCTGATGTCGGAGCCAAATTGATCAAACTCCGATAATTCTTATCAATTATAAAAATATTCGTATAGTCATGATTTTTATATATCTGCTCAAATAGACTGACAATCTTTATAGAATCAGCCTCCAAACGGGAACCGGAATACTTTAAAAGCTCTTCTCTTAATACAGTATTTGAAAATAAAAATGAGGCGTCGGAAAATCTTTCATTATACCATTGTTTAATCTCAGAGGATTTTATCTTGGTAAGTGTACGCAAGTATTCCCTGTTCTTTAAATTCTCATTCTTTTTTTCATTAACATAAAAATAGAAGCTGAATGCAAGAAAGACTATAATAAATAAAGAATAAGAATAAATAAAAAATTTATTTTGTTTGTAAAAGTATTTTGACATAAAAAGAATTTTATCTGGTATTACGGCACTAAAAGAAAATAATCATTATTATATGCCAATTTCTATGCCGTTTTATATATTACTAAATTGTATATTTATAAATATAAGTTTTTCATTGTTAGGAAAATATTCTTTTAGACGGGAATCCTTTGTTTAAAAGATTTTATAAAAATTTAAATATTTAAAGTAAAATCTTAGTAATATATTCATTAGTAAATATTTCTTTACAATAACTTTAAAATTTTTATTTTTAAAAGTTAAAAAATAAAAAAAATTAATTTCGCTAATAATCCCATTTTTAATCACTTCTGAAAAAATATTAAAAGACTTTAATTATCAAAGTATTAAAATGAAGAATGAAGTGACATTAAATATTAAGTGCCATCATTTAGATAAATCCCGCTGGAAAGATTTTGAAGAATTATTCGGAGAAAGAGGTGCCTGTGGAGGATGCTGGTGTATGTCATGGAGACTAAAGCCGAAAGATTATGAAATGCAAAAAGGCACTGGGAATAAAAAAGCAATGAGAAAAATTATAAATAATAATGAAACGCCTGGCATCATTGCTTATTTAAATAAAAAACCTATTGGCTGGTGTGCTGTTGCTCCTCGTGAAGAATATATTCGTCTCGCAAATTCTAAAGTTCTGGCAAGAATTGATGACAAACCGGTTTGGTCAATTACATGTTTCTTTGTCGCAAAACCGTTCAGAAAAATGGGGATTTCAGTTGAATTGTTAAAAGGTGTAATAAAATTTTGCAAAAGGAAAAAAGTAAAAATTTTAGAAGCTTATCCTACCGAACCATATAGCGAGAACATCCCTGCGGTTTTTGCATGGACCGGGATTCCATCAGCATTTGAAAAAGTCGGATTTAAAGCAGTTGAAAGAAGAAGTCCCAAAAGACCAATTATGAGATATTACATATGATGGGAAAAGGTAAATGAGAATGAACATTTACTTTTCGCTCCTTCCATGATTTAATGGCTGAATGTTTGAATGAAAAGAATTCAATCATTTACTCATTCATTGATTCGGTATTTTTTATTTATAAAAGGGTATATTATAATTATGAGAGTACACTACCTTCAGCATGAACCTTATGAAAGTTTGGGCTGTATAGATGACTGGATAAATAAAAAGGGATACTCACTTTCTGCTACAAGATTTTTTAAAGATACAAATTTACCGGGTTTATCTGATTTTGATTTTTTAATTGTAATGGGCGGACCTATGGGTGTTTATGATGATGATAAATACCCATGGTTAAAAGAAGAAAAAGATTTTATTAAGAGTTCTATTAGCAATAATAAAATCGTTTTGGGAATATGTCTTGGTTCGCAGTTAGTAGCAAATACATTGGGAGCAAAAGTTTATAAAAATAAATTTAAGGAAATAGGATGGTTTCCAATTAGCATTAAAAACGAGCATAAATTTTTTATAGATTTTCCAAATGAAGTGGAAGTATTTCATTGGCACGGGGATACTTTCAATCTACCTAACGGGGCTGTTCATATTGCAGAAAGTTCTGTTTGCAAAAATCAAGCATTTGTATTTAATAATAGAGTTGTCGGATTACAATTCCATTTTGAAGTTACGATGAATTCGATAAAAGAAATGCTCAATAATGGAAGTGAGGAATTAATTCCCGGCAAATATATTCATTCAGCGAAAGAAATAATCGAAAAATCATATTTAACTGAGAGAAATAATGAGCTTATGTTTAAATTGTTAGAAAGACTTATAAATGACAACAATATAAAATAGTATTTAAGAGTTATTAAATATTTAAATATTCTTCCCAAATTTTATATAATTGAAAAGTTGCATAAATATCTTCACCGCAATAGACAGCTATATCTTTTACTCTTCCCGCTTCATATAAATTCTTTACTTCCATTCCAGAAATCTCTTTTGATTTAGGAGATTTGATACCAAAAGCATGGCAATAAAAATCTAAATTAAATTTTCTTGTTAGTCCATAGTAAGTAAACTGTTCAAGCAAATCTATATGAACTGTCGAATCAAATCTTTTTGCAATTAAATTTTTACTTGGTTTAATTTTATTTATTGCAGAACGAATCATTAAAAAAGGAGCATCAAAATTTCTTCCGTTAAAAGATACAACCTGATCGGTAACTTTAATTATTCTCCAGAATGATTTTAGCATTTCAACTTCGCTTAATCCTTTATAATGAATATTTTTTTCTTCATTAAACCATTCATCTTTCCCTTTATCAATTTCATAATAGATATAAGATTTCCCCTTCAGAATGTCATAAATACCGATTGCAATAACTTTTGCCGTAAAGGGATAAAGGCTTAAATACCTAATCGCATCATCTTTCTTTTGGATTTTTAATTCTTCATTTGCTTCTTTCTCCACATAACGGAGAAGATATTCCTGCTGGCTCTCTGAAAGTGATTCTAACGGGAAACTGCAGGTCTCAATATCAAACACGATTCTTCGAAAATTGGATTTTTTGATTTTTCCCATTTTTTCTCCCTCTATTTTTGGATGTACTTTTAAAATTAAATGAACTGAGCCCCTTAAGCAAGAATTTTTAAAGTATTATATTAAATTTTAATTTTTATAAGTTTGAGTTTAATAATGGAACGCAGATTTTTTAAGATAATTATGATTTATTATGATCATAATCAATCATAAAAATCCGCGTTCTATCAATAAGCAATTACTGATTAATACTATTTATTAAACTTACTCAACAAATCCTTTACTGCATCTCTATGAACCATAAAATCCATCATTTTTAATTTTACATAATCTTCGCTGTAAAAATAATATCCAAAATTGTTTCCATCTCTTGAACCTGCTGCAGAATCTTTGATTAAATACCAGTCCTTTCCGTCTTTCGTCATATAACCGACTAAATGAATTCCGTGATCGTCCGTAGTTGATTTATTTGTAAAACGAAGCTGCCTTGCATTCCCATCTATATATTCCGAAGGGATATCAAATGTCGGAACAATTGCAACATCATATTGAGCTAAGTAACCGGGTTCGGTATCATCACCACCAATTGACATCGTATAGCCGTTTCTTATTGCACTCTTTAATGCTGACATGAATTCATCAAGCGGAACATTATAATAGTCTTTATTATGCCACCAATTATCCGGCACCTCGTATTCGACCTGCTGATAATATGGCTGCTGCATATAAGAAAGAATGTCAACATAATCATCAGGATTTATTTGAAGGTAATTATTCAAATACTCTTTTGGAGTATATTTCTTTCCGTCAACTACAAATTCTACCGGTGGTTCTCCCATATAATGATTTAAAATAGATTTAATAGTATTCACAACTTCATCTTCATTCCATTCGTTTGTTACCTTTAAATTCTGTAAATAAGAGTTCATTTCATTAAACATCTTTTTATGATCATGAAATTTTTGACCGGGCATCATTCCATTATAGACATCTTCAGGAACGCACCCATATTTTTTCCAGATTCTTGTTACTGCATTTGCTTCAGACCCTTCACCGAATTCAGAATTTCCTCTCTCTTCAACAAACCGTTTTGCTTTTTCTGTATATTCCCAGTAAACCGAGTATATCTCCGAGAGTTTTACTTTCTTCTTATGCTGACGGTAAACTTCTGATTCTAAAAATGATGTAGTGGAAAATGACCAGCAAGTTCCGGTTCTGCCCTGCGATACAGGTTCATTATACCAGTAAGTTTTAAATTCATGTATAGATTTAGGAAGATCCATCCCCGAGACATCAACTTTAAAATATCTTTTTACAGGTTTGGGAATACTATCGTATTGTTTTATGCCCTGTAAAATTTCATCATAAAATCCTTTTTTCTTTTCAATAAAAATTCCTTTATCAAGAGTTTTTTCCTGCGCAAAGGTTAAGAATGGAAAAAGAGAAATTAAAAACATTATTAGAATTGCCTTAGGTTTCATTGGAACCCCTTTCTGTGAATAAATATAATTTTGAATATTAAAATAATAAAATGCCGGGAATTTTGAGATTGAAATAAAAATTATTTTTTAATTCTTTTCAGTTTAATGTATAACATTTAAATTAAAATTTTAAGATATTAACCTCCTACCGGACTATCAGTCCAAAAAATATCAATTTATTTTAGATAAGAAATTTATAGAAAACAAAATCCTTATTTAAAAGTATAAGAGCAACAATAAAAAATTAGTCTGATGTGATGGAATACATACAGCTAATAATTATTTTTTCAATATTTTATATTTTATTCAAATATTTTATTAAGGGAATAATTAAATATTAAGATGTATAAATCTGCAAATTGTTTTTTTATTTTTATCATTACGACTGTTTTTTATCATTCAATAATTTGGGGAAAAAGCAACAATACAAATAACACTAATTCAAAATATCCCGTTGAGAATTCATTATCTAATAAAATAGATATAAATAATAAAAATAATAACATCGTTTGGCATCAAATGTTTACCAATCTTCCGGGAGATTATTATCATTTGTTTAAAAATACTTTTAGTACAAAAGAGTTAACTAGCTTATTTACTGTTTCTATAATAACAGGTTCGTTATTGGCTCTTGATCAGAGTGGATGGAAATTTCAACGTACTTTATTTGATAAAGTAAAATTTGACAGGAACATATCAGGAGCAGCAATTACATTAGGAGACGGCAAATATCAAATGCTTTCATCGGCAGTGTTTGCTTCTGCCGGAATTATTTTTCATAATAAGACCGCATTAAAAACAGGCAGTAATATCGCCGAAGCTGTTTTATCAACTGGATTGCTTGTGCAAATATTAAAGAGAATTACGGGGAGAGAAAGTCCTTATGCTTCCAGTGAATCCGGTGGTGATTGGTTATTTATGCCGAGCATTAAAGAGTATCAAAAGAACCAGCCGAAATATTATTCATTCCCATCCGGTCATCTTTCAACTGCAACTGCAGTAGTAACCGTAATTGCAAATAATTACCCGGATATAAAATGGATTAAACCTGTCGGCTATTCTCTACTGGGAATACTTGGATTTTCACTAGTTAATGAAGGTATGCACTGGTATAGTGATTTTCCCTTAGCTTTTCTTCTCGGGTATTCCTTGGGAAATATTATTGCGCCTGTCGAAAGCAATGTGAACCAATCTCCGGAACAATCTAAAACTCACTTAATCTTATCTCCATCTTATTATGACAATAAAATTGTCTTAAATGCAGTTTACAATTTCTAGCTTATTACTAATTACTTATTTTAGTTAGCATTTTTGCCGTAATTATTGATTTTCATTTTATTTTCATTTTTAATTATAATTTTAGTGGAATAAAAAAATAAAATTCAAATGAGAGTATTAGTTATTGAAGATGACAAAAAGATATCTTCTACACTTTCCAAAGGATTGAAGCCTGAAGGATATGCAGTTGATATTGCAGACAACGGGATCATAGGTGAGAAATTTGCAGAAGTTAATAGTTACGATTTAATTATACTTGATATTATGCTCCCGAAACAGGATGGATTACAAACCTGTGCAAATTTAAGAAAGAAGAAAGTGCTTACTCCAATCTTGATGTTAACAGCACTTGATGACGTCTCCGATAAAATAAAAGGATTGGATCAAGGTGCTGATGATTATTTAGCTAAACCATTCCACCTTGGTGAATTACTTGCAAGAATGCGGGCACTAATCAGAAGAAGGAGCGAAGTAAGATCTGCTGTACTGGAAAATTTTGGAGTCAGGCTTGATCTAAATACACATAAAGCATACCGTGAAGAAAAAGAGATCCAGCTTTCAACTAAAGAATTTGCACTCCTTGAATTATTTATGATGAAACCGAACAAGATACTAACCAGGGAAATGATTTCGGAACATCTATGGGATATGAACTTTGATCCGCGAAGCAATGTAATAGAATCATTTATAAAATTTTTACGGCAGAAAATTGATAAAGACTTCGACAGACAGCTTATTCAAACGGTTAGAGGTTCTGGTTATATTTTTAAAGACAGCTGATGTAAATAATTAAAAAAAGAAACAAAATTAATTATTCAATTTCTTTGGAGATAATACTCAGCTTGCCTTCACAATAAAATGATTGAATATTGTTTACTATAAAATCAAAAATAATTTTAGCTTATACGGTTGTATTCGGCGTACTGCTTGTTATCTTTGCCGCTATAATATATAATAGTACGAAAGAAGCATCCTTTCTTAAGCTTAATACAAATCTGAAAAGTTATTCAATATCTTTACGCACTAAAATAGAAGATGAATTAGAAGATCAAGATTCTTTAGATATAAAAAAATTAGCTGCTATTAGATCTAAAGGTTTAGTTGGTGAAAGGTTTCAGCTATTTGATAAAAAAGGGAAAATTATCGTTAAGGATTCAATTCTCTCTAAAATTCCTGTCCCCGATTTTAATGAATTAAGAAACAAATCATTTGAATATGATAAGCATAAAATAGATCATCATAAATATCATATTTTGTGGAGTAATTTTGAAACGGAAGGTGATTCTGTATTTATACTTGAAGCTGCCGCATCTGCAAATGATGTATTTAAAGACTTGGACCGGCTGTTATACTTGTTCTTCTTAATTATTCCCGCAGGATTGATTATAACAGGGTTTGCAGCTTACTTTATTTCAAGAGCAGCTTTTAAGCCTATAACACAAATGATTGAAACAGCACAGGATATTTCCGGCGAAAACCTTGACAAACGTCTCGATTTACCCAGAGCTAAAGATGAAGTGAGGGCATTAGGAGAGACGTTGAACGGGATGATTGAAAGAATTGATAATGCATTCAAAAGTCAAAAGAGGTTTGTTGCGAATGCATCACACGAGATAAAAACTCCATTAACTGTTATTCAAACCGAACTTGAGATCCTGGAGAAAAAGGTAAAAGATATTGAATCTGTAGAAAGTATAAAAAATGCTCTTTCCGAAATTGAAAATTTGACAAAGCTTACTAATTCACTTTTAACAATTGCTAAATTGGATGCATCACATACAAAATTAGATAAAAATATTATCCGGATTGATGAACTGTTAGCTGACTGCGCTCAAGTTATGAACCAGGCTGCCGTTAAAAAGGAAATACAGATAAACTTATCAATTGAAGATGCAGTTGAAATAAATGCGGATAAGGAGAAATTAAAAAGTGTTTTTTTAAATTTAATCGATAATGCAATTAAATATTCTTTCCCAAATTCAAGCATAAAAATAAAGCTGAAAAAGCTCACAAATAATAAAGTTATTATTGAAGTAATTGATAATGGCCAGGGGATATCTTCGGCTGAAATTCCTTTCATTTTTAACAGGTTTTACAGATCGAATGAAACCCGTGCTGAAATTAGCGGAAGCGGTTTGGGTTTGGCAATTACTAAAGAAATTATCGAACTTCATAAAGGAGAGATAAAAGTTGAAAGTAAAGCTGCGGTAAAAACTATTTTTAGTGTTATCCTTCCGATAAATACTCCTTAATTTTTCAAATTATAGTAGCCTTTTTTAATCCTGCTCACAGATTTATGTGAAGTCTTTTAATTACACAATTTTTCATCTTATTTTCATCTCTGAAAATTATATTATCTCATTTATCATCAAAAAGATATTATGTTAAAAAAAATACTAACAATTTTAATTTTCTCAATTAGCTTTGTTAATTTATTATATAGTCAGGGATTCTCTACAAAAAATAAAGGTTCAATTAGAGGAATGGTTTTCAACCAAACAACTAAGCAGCCAATTGAGTTTTCTAATATAGTACTCTTCAATCAAAAGGATAGTGCTCAAGTAACAGGAACTGTAACTGACAAAGAAGGAATTTTTACTTTAAATAATATTGATTATGGAAAATACTACTTATTTGTACAATTTATCGGATATTCAAGGAAAGTCTTTAATAATATTTCAGTTTCAAATACTAAACTTAAATATGATTTAGGGAATATTTATTTAAAACCCACAGAAATAATTTTACAGAATGTTGTAGTGGAAGGACAAAGATCTCCTATCTCGTATGAGCTTGATAAAAAAGTAATTGACGTAAGCAAGATGAACACTGCAATGTCCGGTACAGCAGCTGATGTACTGGAAAATGTTCCTTCAGTAAGTGTTGATATCGATGGGAATGTAAGCTTAAGAGGAAGCACAAATTTCCAGGTGCTTATAAATGGACAGCCTTCGGTAATGAGCGCACAAGATGCCCTTCAGCAGATCCCCGCAAGTTCGATTAAGGATATTGAAATTATTACAAATCCTTCAGCAAAATATGATGCAAGCGGAACTGCTGGAATTATAAACATCATTCTCAAGAAGAATACAAATTTAGGTCTAAGCGGAATAGTAAATATTATGGGCGGCTTAAACAATAAATACGGTGGGAATTTTATTTTTCAATACAAAACTCCTTCAATAAGTTATAACTTTGGAATTGATTATAACCGTCGTTTTTTCCCCGGTACAAACAGCCAGGAAAAACAATTTATATTAGGAGATAATACTTCATATCTTAATTCAGATGGCAATATAGTATGGGGAAGAACTTTATCGGGAATAAGAGGCGGGATAGATTTAGATCTAGGGGAAAGCAATAGCCTGTCCTTAGGGACCAGGTATGGTTCAAGATCATTTCTAAGGAATTCAACATTGAACTACAACCAATGGTCAAATACCGATCCGCAGAAAATATATTACCTGAACAACACTAATCATGATCATTCGGGAGATTTTTATGATTTAAATGCGAGATATCTGCATAAATTCAATGAAAACGGGCATAAACTTACTACTGAATTATTTTATAGGCATAATAATAATAATGAGGCATCAACTTCCGCAGCTACACAAAGCAGCAGTCTTATAAACGGAACAAAAACAACTGAGCTGGGACCGGAAAGTGAACTAAGAGGCAAAATGGATTATATACTGCCTTTTAATAAGCTGGAAAACTTTTCAGCAGGAATGGAATATTTCAGCAGGTTAAGGCAGAACATTAACAAATTATACATTTATGATTCGACGAATTATATATATGATTTTCAATCACAATTCAGTCATACAAATGATTTTAACCGTACAAGGTTTGCAGCTTATACAATGTTTTCAAATAAATGGGACAGTCTCGGAATTCAGGCCGGATTCCGGACTGAATACACATACCAGCTTGTTAAATTAGCAGATACCGATCAACAGTTTTCTTTGAGCAGGTGGGATTATTTTCCATCAGTTCATGCATCTTATAATTTTGCCGGGGGGACTCAAATTATGGCGAGCTATACCCGCAGGATTGATAGACCAGACGGTGGAGATCTTGAACCTTTTTATACATGGTTTGATGCAAACAATGTACGGATTGGCAATCCATCTGTTAAACCTGAATTAATTGATTCTTATGAGATTGGCCTCCAAACATTTCTCGGTAAAGTCTCTCTTTCAAATGATTTCTATTACCGCTTCACTCATGATAAAAGAGAAGATATAAATTCTGTTTATGCAGAAAATGTAACATTAAGAACAGTGGCAAATGTCGGAAATGATCAATCTCTAGGAGCGGAATTTATGGTTATGTTCAACCCGGTTAAATTCTGGCAATTTAATTTAATGGGAGATGTTTATGACTATAAAATTGAAGGTAACTTATTTAATCAGTCATTTGCCAGAGAAAGTTTTGACTGGAGAATAAAAAATAATAATGTATTCAATATAACTCCTTCTACGGAACTTCAGATCAATACAAGATATTACAGTCCGTCAGTGAATGCACAGGGGAAATGGGAAGGGTTTTTTACTACTGACTTGGCAGTTAAGCAAGACTTACTTGGAAAAAATTTATCTTTAACTTTGCAGGTTAGAGATTTGCTTCATACCGGAAGGCGTGAATTTGTTACTCAGGGAACAAACTTTTATAATTACTTTTACTATACAAGGCAGGCACCAATGGTAATGCTCAATCTTAAATTTAATTTCAATAATTACAAAGGGAAAAATCAGCCTGATAGTCAACAGGACATAAACACCAGCCAGGGAGAATGAGAGTGATCACCTTCATTTTTTGCATTAGATCATTGTAAATATTACTTAAAAGAACTATGTTAATTTTAGTATAATTAAATGAGAAATTTGTCATGTCGTTAATCAAAGTTCATCAGAAAAAATCGATAGTAATATTCATTTCTTTTTTAACATTTTGCCTGTTATTGCCTGCATGCAGTAAAGCACAAAAGAAAACATCAGATACAAAGGAAGTACAAATCACTAAATCTGATCCATGGACGGAAAATGATATTATAATGCCGGAAACTCTCAATGCTGAATTAAAAAGTAATATTGAAAAACCGATGATAATTCAAATGGGTTTTAAAATGCTTTATGATCAGAGTCATATTCCCGGTGCTATTTTTGCAGGTCCTGCTTTTAAAAATGATGGAATTGAAGCTTTGAAAGAAACATTGCAAAATGTGGATCGTAATAAAAATATTGTTCTCTACTGCGGATGCTGCAAATGGGTAGATTGCCCAAACATTCGCCCTGCATTTAAAACGGTAAGTGAAATGGGTTTTAAAAATGCAAAGGTTTTATATTTGAAAAATACTTTTATGATAAACTGGGTTAATAAGGGTTATCCAGCTGCACAATAAATCGGATAGATATTTTTTTAGTGTGATTTCTTAATCATAATCTTACTCTAAGGATTATGATTACGATTAAGAAAATCTTTCAGCAAAACTTTATCAAAGAACGCATCTTATTATTTTCATGTCTGATTTTCATCTCGCTTTCATATAAAGGGATTATTTTATCCTATATTTTATTATAAAGAAAGGAGTTAGAGATGAAATTAAAAAATATTTTTGTATTTTCTGTGTCTTTAGTATTTGTTTTACTATCAGCAAGTCTACTATTTGCCCAGGAAAAGAAAATTGATAAAAAGGATCTTCCAAAAGATGTTTTGACCTCATTCCAGAAAAGCTATCCGAATGCAACAATCAAAGGTACATCAATAGAAAAAGAGCATGGAAAGACTTATTATGAAATAGAAAGCCTGGACGGTTCTAGACATAGAGATCTTCTATATACAAAAACAGGGAAAGTTGCCGAAGTAGAAGAAACTTTAGCTTCAAATGATATTCCTGATTTTGTGAAAAGTTCGGTGATGAAAAAGTATCCAAATTGCGAGATCAATAAAGTAGAAAAAGTTACAAGCGGCAGTAAAATTAATTATGAACTTGTTGTTAAACAGGGAGAGCAGAAACAGGAAGTTGTTCTCGATTCAAAAGGAAATATTAAAAAGATGGAAAAAATGGAAAAGAAAAATAAGGAGAAGGAAGGAAAAGAAAGCAAAGAGCAATAAGAAGATAATGATAAAGATTAAATTTTCTAATTGAATATAAAAATTCTGCAGACTATGTATGCTAATTCCCAATATAAAATTCTTTCAGTTTTGAATTTTTCAGCCGAAGGATAATCAGCCTCGGCCGAGACTTTAACTATACGGTAGTTTGTAGTTTGCAGATGTATAAATCGAATTATATCAAAAAAAATAAATTTCACAAATGAATATTAATAAATCTGCAATTTCGTTTTTTATTGTTGCATTTTTTACAATAAATATTATTGCACAGGATAAAGCAGCAATTACAGGAATAATAAAAGATGAATCGACCAATCGTCCAGTCGAATTTGTAAATGTACTCTTACAAAATAACTTAGACAGTAACAAAGTTGAAGGAACAGCAACAAATAAAGAAGGAAAATTTTATTTTACTAATGTTCAGCCCGGTGAATATTTTATTAAATTGAGTTTCATAGGCTATAAAACTAAAATAATATCGGCAATTAAGATAAATCGACAAAAAAGAATCTTAGATCTTGGTACAATTTTATTACGTGATACCTCTATTACTCTCGAAGAAATCATGGTAACATCACAAAAGTCTATATTTAGTAACACAATAGACAGAAAAGTTTATAACGTATCTCAGGACATGATGAGCAAATCTGGATCAGCAAGCGATCTGCTTCAAAATGTTCCTTCAGTGCAGGTAGATATTGATGGTGGAGTTAGTTTAAGAGGTTCTTCAAATGTTTTGATAATGATAAACGGAAAAACTTCCCCCTTAATGGGCAGAAACCAGGCTACTGTTTTACAGGGAATACCTGCCAATACGATTGACAAAATAGAAGTTATTACAAATCCTTCTGCTAAATATAGGCCGGATGGAACATCAGGTATTATTAATATTGTGCTAAAAAAGAACAGGGCCGCAGGATTGAACGGAACAATAAATAGTAACGCAGGTTTAAACAACCGGTATAATGGAGGATTTCATTTAAATTATAACTCAGGTGATTTTAACATTTTTGGAGCTTACAATTTAAGAAAAGATAATCGTAAGAGAATAAATACAGACAATAGGCAGCAAATTGATAATGCTTTTAATGTTATTAATTTTAATGAAAACTATACCGCTAATTACGAACCACTATCACATTTCGTTTCTTTAGGACTCGATTATTCCTACGATAATTCAAATCTAATTGGAGTGTCGGGTAATTATTTCTATAACGGCTTTATAAGGAATGATTTTTCAAACAGAATTTACACCGATAACTCCGGCAATGTTATAGAGAATTATAACCGTAATCGTTATGACAATGAATTTGAAAAAGAATCTGATTATACACTTTATTATGAATACAAATTTCCTAAAGAAGATCATAAAATCAGAATGGAATTTACCGGTTCCAACGCCCCGGAACAGGAGAACAATCATTTTACAAATATATATTATTTACCGGTTATTGCCACTCAATTTGATAATACTTTGATAAAGCAAACCGAAGATATAAACCAATTATCAATAGTTTATAGTAACCCTATTTCCGATTCAATAAACCTGGAAGCCGGGTATGAAGGGAATTTCCATAAAAACGATTTTGACTTTTACTC
>CAYUVK010000060.1:0-29222 GCA_964448105.1 uncultured Ignavibacteriaceae bacterium | reverse complement strand
TATGGCTTTAATTAAAGATACTCCTTTTCGTTGTCGTTCCTGGTAATAGTCTTCGGCAAAAACTGCAGCTTTACTACTGGTTTCAGGGTCTTCAACAATAAATTCGGATTGTTTATATCCTAATTGCTTTATCATCTTTTTTATTTTCGATTCGTTGCCTAGTAAAACCGGTTTTGCAATATTTTCTGAGTAACAAACATGAGCAGCTCTAATTATTTTTTCTTCTTCACCTTCGGGGTAAACAACCATTTTAGGATTTTTTTGTGCTTTATGAATCATAACCCTAATAACTTCTTTTGACAATCCTAATCTTTCTTTTAACTCTTCTTCATAAGCAACCCAATCTTCGATACTTTTTCTGGCAACACCGGTTTTAATTGCTGCTTTTGCAACTTCCGGAGCTACGTGCCAAAGAACCCGAGGATCAAAAGGTTTTGGTATTATGTATTCTTTTCCAAATGAAAAATCTTCCCCGCCATAAGCATTAATAACCATTTCCGGAACTTTTTTCTTTGTTAATTCTGCCAATGCCCGAACAGCTGCCATTTTCATCTCTTCATTAATTGCTGTTGCTCTTACGTCCAAAGCTCCTCTAAAAATAAATGGAAAACCTAAAACATTATTTACCTGGTTTGGAAAGTCGCTTCTTCCAGTCGCCATTATCAAATCATCTCTAACTGATATTGCATCATCATAAGTAATTTCGGGATCCGGGTTTGCCATTGCAAAAACAATTGGCTTAGGAGCCATTCCTTTAACCATTTCTTTGCTTACAACTCCACCAATTGAAAGTCCAACAAATACATCGGCTCCTTTCATCCCGTCACCAAGAGTTCCAAAATCCTTTTCTGAAGCAAATTCAATTTTGTATTTATTTAAGTCTTTTCTTCCAATATGAATACATCCTTTGGAATCATACATTATTATATTTTCTTTTTTTGCACCTGCACTTATATAAAGCTTGCAGCATGAAATAGCTGCCGCACCGGCTCCATTGACCACAATCTTCAAGTCCGATAATTTTTTACCGGCAATTTCAGCAGCATTTATTAAAGCTGCACAAGAAATAATAGCTGTACCATGTTGATCATCATGGAATACCGGGATGTTCATTGTTGCTTTTAAAGTCTCTTCAATTTCGAAACATTCGGGAGCTTTAATATCTTCAAGGTTTATTCCTCCGAAAGTTGGTTCCAATAGTTGAACAGCCCTAATTATTTCTTTGGGATCTTTACTTTTTAATTCAATATCAAAAACATCAATATCTGCAAATCTTTTAAATAATACTGCTTTTCCCTCCATAACAGGCTTTCCTGCAGAAGGACCAATATCACCAAGCCCTAAAACAGCAGTACCATTAGAAATGACCGCAACTAAATTTCCTTTTGCAGTATATTTATAAACATCGTCTTCATTTTTTGCGATTGCTCGGCATGGTTCTGCAACTCCCGGTGTATATGCGAGTGATAAATCTCGGGAAGTCAAGCATGGCTTTGTGGCTATTACTTCTATTTTCCCTTTTCGACCTTGACTATGATAATCAAGTGCTTCTGCGATATGACTTTTCATATTATATATCTCATTTTAAAATTTATTTTAATTATTGAATGTTTAAAATCCGTATTTTAAGTCAGACCTTATATTAAGATATTAAACAAACATTGTTTATTCTAATACTTAAAAATAATGATTTATTTTATAATAATCGGAAGGTAAATTTTAATTATTTGAAGGTAAGTTAATTGAGAAGAATAATACCATAAAAAGTATAGAGGATTGAAATGATATAATTTAATTGGATAATATTCTCTTTAATTCACGGATATTTAATTCAGTGGTTATCCCGTCACGATGCCAATGTTTTTTGCAGCCGCAATAATCAAGGAGGACGCACTGGGCTGGTACATCATACCTTTTTAATTCCCAACCTCCTTCTACGAGTGTAGTAACACAAGCTGAAGCTATTACCCCTCTAGCGGGTCTATCTTTAGCAGGTCCCCATAGAGAAAGATCTGAGGCATGTGGAATAATATACACCTCAAAGTTATGTTTCTTCCCCATTTCACGAAGTTGATTAACATGGCAGCTGGACAAACAGCCTTCACATATTAATCCTTCTTTAACTCTTTTTGCTTCACATTTGTCAGGCAGACGTCCGCGCATGCACCCGGGTACAAGTATAACTTTTGTTTTTGTACCGGTATATTCGGATCTAAATGCACGATTCATGAGTTCGGCACCAACCATATTCAGATGATATTCAAGCCGTGTACGCGTACAAGAAATTCGATCTTCCCGCCATCTGTAAAATTTTTGAGATCTCTGAATAAAATTTTCAACATTTTCAGTATACTTTCCCAGCGCCTCTTTCGAACGAACTTCAAACCAATTTGTAAACTCCTCGATAGAATAAAAATTTTTTAATAAATCTTCGAAATATAAATTTCCCCAGAACGCACGCCATCTTATAAAACGCAATGCCTGCTCTCTAAATTCCCCGGTTGCTTCAAACCATTTACAAACATGATCTATTTGTTCTAATTTCGGTATTGGAGGATGACTTTGATTATGGACTTTCGGAAGAAGGAAAAAAGTAAATAAGATTCCCCTGATGAAATCAATTAATGGTTTTACTTGTTGATGTTTTTTACGCCATTCTGACATCCTGGCAAGTGTAATAAATGGTGCCCGTTTAACTTTTAAAGCTTTGTTTGCATATGAACGCCAGAGTATGCCAAAACTTAGGAGTTCTAGTACATATTCTTCGATCTCCCTTATTTCTTCAAGTTTGTAGGTACGAAGATAATCTATAAATTCCTTAGCAATTGGCTTTAACGAATTTTCTGCCTGCGATAAGACTTCTTTGGTAAAAGCACGAACATCCTTATAATATTCCTCAGAATTTTTATCATCCTTTTTTATTGAGTAAGTAATAGTTTCCATTATTTTAAGTCAAATCAAAATTTTAATTATAGATATAATTATAAACTTAATTTAACGACCACAAAATAAATATGAACTTTAGTGCAGATAACTATAGAAAATATTATTGCATTCCAGGCAATTGACGTTCATAAATTAATCGAAGTCCCCAATCTTTATCATCCGGAAATTCAGGTAATTCAATAATACCAATTTTATTTGCTACTACATTACCATTGCCAACATCCTGCCATGTTCCATTTCTAGGATTAAACCATTGCGCACGGTATAAACTATTTATTCTTGTTCCTCTGATTTGGGATTTAGGACAACCCCTTTCAAAATAAGCCAGAAAAATATTTTTATCATTTGTACGTGCACAGTAAGCCCATCCCTCATAACTTAAAATGTCGTGTGTTTTATTAGGTGAAACAAGATTTGCACCCGGCACTAATTCCTGGTACCGAGTACCAATAGAGAGAGCAAAATTTTTAAGATATTTAACTTGCGAACCCGAATTCCACTGAAACGCCTCCCACATGTGCACTGGTGCAGATGGTTCTATGTCCGCTCCCCAAATTCCTTCGGCTCCATAAACAAATCCTGCAAGGCCGCCTGAGAGAAAGCTTCCGTATAAACACGAGCGTACAAATTCATTATCCAGTTCTGTTCCGCCTTTAGCTCCCCGTGTATAATTAGCAGAACCAGGACCACGGGCATCCCGGTACCCTGCATAGTATGGTTCGCCATTTAATGCAGGTTTTGGATCTTTAAGGTTAAATATTTCAGTAAGATACCAGTAATTATTATGTTCCCGCATATTACCAATCTGGTGAAGTGTAACCCATGAATTATCCCCCCAATTTTCAAGAGTTGAAGGATTCGCATTTGCAGAAAGCAATGTACCAAAAGGAGGCGGACCAAATTTCTTTTCAACTTCATGAATTGCCGCAGTATAATCATCAGGACTTACGGTTTCATCTATAATATCCAGATGTATCGGGCTTAGTACAACATTATTTGCCTGGTAGCGTGACCAAATATATTGGATAAAACGAGCATAGGAATCGGGCCAGCCATAGTACTTATACCAGCAAAGTCCGGCATCACGGCGCGATACTTCAATAAAAGGAATAAATCCATTTGCATTAAGGTAGTCTATCTTTCTGTCGATATATTTAAAATAATCAGGATTAATACTATCTACATTTGGGAAGACTTGCTCATACCCAGGCACTTTACCTGGAAAATAGAACGGGCGTCCTCCCTCATTATCCATATTTTTTGCACTACCAGTACCAAATTCAAGCCATGCAGAACGAACCGTAGTTTTTGCAGAATCATCCATAACAAGATGCCATGGTCGTCCATCAGTCATCCAATTTGGAAATGCAGCAATCATATTAACCCAATTATATCCATGTGCTTTTCTATATCGTACGTAGTCTTTAAATCCTGCTGTTGGACCAATAGGACGTTCTTTATTATCATCATACCAATGGAAACGATTACTTCCAAGTGAATACCAAGTATCACCAATAATGAGGTAAGGAGTACCGTCTGCATACTCAAGAGCATGATGATTAGGTGTTGAACGAACAAAACCGTGCCTCAACGGATTTTCATCCTTCTCTTCTTCAGTCCAATTAATCACATCAAAGGAACCTGTTTTATCATTTAATCCAGGATCTTTTTGGTTTGATCCGCTTTTCCATGTCCAATTACCCGGTTTAGTAGCAACTAGCCGAATACGAAATATTTGTCCTCCATCCCAAAATCCATAAATTCTCTTATTAAAATCAGGTCCGATAAGGTCTACCCATATTATAACTTGTGTGTAAGGATTTGAATAATGATTTTCCGCGGTAAATGTTATTTCCTGCTTTTCCCATACATGTATATCATCTGCATAAGTTATCACGGCAAAACCTAAAAAAATTATAAATAACATTAATTTTGCGGGTAATTTCATCTAACCACCACTTTATTATTATGTAAAAAAGATAATTGAATGAGGTTCAATTATTCCCATTTTTTTTATTTGTAAAGTAAAATATAAATTAATATTTAGCAATATGTTAATGAGTTTTTATGCAACTTAATTAATAAAAAAAAGCAGTACCGGAAGTACTGCTTTTTTGTTGGAGGTTATGCTCATATTGGGTCTTATCTTCTTCTTTCTCGGTTACCATTTGTTGAACTGTTTCCTCTTTCATTACCGCTTGAACGTCTTTCGATCGTTTGCTGTGGAGGATTCTCTCTTTTAATTTCAGTTTTTCTTTCAACTCTTTGAGGAGTATAAATAGGTTTATTTTCTCTTGTTGTTGTTTCCCTATTAATTCTTTCTTCGCTTCTATTCCTATTTTCAATTGTATTATTCCTCGGAGGAATAGTCTGCGGACTCATTTCTCTTTCTCTCTGAATATTCCTATTCTGAACTTCATTATTTCTACTTTCAACTTTGGGAACAGATTCTCTTATAATAGTTCTATTTTCATTGCTTCTATTTATTGATTCTTCCCGGTTGATATCACGGCTTCTTCCAATTTCCATCCTGGAAGTTTCTAGAGATGAATTTCTGTCAGCTTTTCTGAATTCTATATTTCTTGTATCCCCTCTGGATATTTCTTCCCGTGAACCGATGAAAGTTCTAATTTCATTTCTATTTCTATCCCTATCCTGCAGCCTTAAATCAGCCGGATTTGAAACAGCTCTTATTTCACGTGTTTTAATATCCTGTCCGGATCTACTTTTTACAAAATTAACATCAACTCCTCTGTTAACAACTCTTCCGTCCTGGAATCCATAGTTTGTTCTATATTTTGTTTTCGAGAAAAAATTGTTAACATAATTATTACTGATATAATAATTAGAAATATGCGGACTGCAGAAATTATTATATCTTACAAAATGCCAGTGTGAATATGGAGTGAAGAAATTCACACTAAAATGAATACCAATATTGATTGAGAAATTCGCATACGGAGGAAGAGGTGCCCATCCTATATAATCATTATCATAACGCCACTCTACCCATGCAGGACCCCATTGATCGTCAGGAACCCAAATCCATCCGTAATAATCATCATAATACCAGCGTCCATAATGATATGTAATCCAGCCGAAAGGTTCATAGGAATCCCAGTACCATCCATCGTTTGTCCAGATCCATTGACCGTATCTATACGGTGACCAATTTCTTCGCATTATATTTGGCTGCCAGACATTTACTCCATAATCTATTTGAATCCAGCTTCCATACGGAGCTAAAGAAGAATAGAAAAATCCAAAACGCTCCCCGGGAACAGGTGTATTAGCATTAGTTTGAAAAGCTAAACCAGCTATTAAAAAAACTGCAATTAAAATTATCTTTTTCATAATTAACCTCATGAACTTTCTCTTCTATTGTTCAATGAATATGCCATTCAAAAAGTTCCATTTTTAATAATATTTAAGATATTTTAATTAAATTGTGTATAATTAATT
Source organism: uncultured Ignavibacteriaceae bacterium (assembly GCA_964448105.1). GTDB lineage: Bacteria > Bacteroidota > Ignavibacteria > Ignavibacteriales > Ignavibacteriaceae > CAVQBP01. Next base: position 22,814 of record CAYUVK010000060.1, on the reverse strand, counting down.
AAACAATTATCGATTTATTTATACATCAACGTTTAACTTTTCTATTTTTCCATATAAAGTTTCCAAATAATCCTGTTACACTTGAAATAATGATATAAGGAATTTGAAGTAATTCAGCTAAAATGAAATATTTCAATTCTAATCCGGGATATAAAATTGTTTTTCCTTTCTTAAGAATTTGAAATTCCAATAAGAATTTTAGAAGAAGACTTAGGATAAGAGATATAAAAAATATATTTGAAAAAGAGATTCCTAAAATCAATTGCACAACCAAACCGAAATAAAAAAGGAAGATCATGATTAACTTTAATACTAATTTTTTATCGCCGTAAAATATACTTTTACTAGCCCATCTTTTCCTTTGATGATAAAATTGAAGAAAAGAATCTAAAGGTTTTGTTTTTACAACAGCATTTCTGTTTCGACAAAATTTAACACTATACTTTTTTGATTTATGAATCTCCTGCATTAAAAATCCATCGTCCCCGGAAGAAAGGTGGAAATGATTTTCAAAACCATTTAAGCTTTTAAAAACATTTTTTCTGTATGCAATATTTGCCCCGTTACAAATGATTGGTTGATTAATTTCAATTAATCCTGCTCCGGTTAAAATTAGACCTGCAAATTCTATTTGCTGCAGTTTAGAAAAAATATTTTTACCATCAATAAATTCAACCGGACCCGAGACAAAACCAACATTATCTTCAAATGTGCTTAATAAATTAATTAGCCAACCAGGGGAATGGAAACAATCTGCATCGGTTGTAACAATTATATCCCCAATTGAATTTTCTATTCCGAAATTGACCGCTTTTTTTTTCCGGGCAGTCTCTTTCGGATTATCGGGTAAAGATAAAATTTTAACATTTTTATTATGTACGGAAGATTTCAATATTTCCAATGAACTATCAGTCGAGGCATCATCAATATAAATTATTTCAAACTTTTCTTCAGGATAATCTTGTGCTTCAATACTCTTGAGATTTTTTAGGATATTTTCTTCTTCATTTCTGAAAGGAATTATTATCGAAATAAATTCAGGTAAAGGTTTCTTTACAGCAGTTGGTTTTAATTTATTTAATCCCTTTAAAAGCGAAACAAGAAAAGTGAAGTAATAAATTAATAAGATTACAAAAAGAAGAATTAAAAGATTAATCATTGCTTTTCTTATAGAGTAAAACTAAACCTATTAAAGATGGGAGAACTAAGTTAATCAGAAATAAAAAAAATGAAGCGTTAAACGCAGTTGCAGCAGTTTCTCCCATTTTTGTAAAGAAATATATAGAGACTCCTTCCCTGATTCCCAATTCACCAACTGATATTTGAGGAATAATTGATTTAGTAAACATAACCAAACTGCCGTTCCATAAATATTGGATAAAGTGAAAACTATGTGAAAAAGCAGAAATTAAGATTGCAAATTGTATCAAATAACAGAAATAAAAAGAAGCGGAAATAAGGGTCATTCTAAAAATGAATTTAAAATTGAATCTCTTAAGTTGTTCAAAATTCAATATTATCTTTTCAAACTTTTTGTTTTGCTTAATTTTATCCGGAACAATTCTTAGAATATTGCCATTCAATATTTTACTAAGTAAAAAGTAAGTTATGATTATTGCCGAAACAAACAAAAGAATTGATATAAAAAAAGAAAATCCAAAGTAGTAGTTCACATAAAATATAAAAGAGATTCCACCAAAAAATGCAACAACCAATAATGGAAAAAATTTATCAATAAAAGTAGCAGCGGCAACTTGAAAAACAGATATTTCTTTGAAAACTAAACCTCTGCTGAAATATTCTCCTATGCGTGCAGGAGTAAAAATTCCTGCCGCAAAACCATGGAAAAGGGAGATAAATATTTTCCTTTTATTGTTGATATTTAAATAGGCTCTGCAAACTGTTTCCCACTTTAAAAATTGCAGATAGAGATTTAAAAAGCTTAAAACAAATGAAAGAATAATTAAATTATAATCTGCAGTAGAAACTGCGGATAAGATTTCTTTTGGATTTATTCTATTGACGATAAATAAAAGCAATCCCGCAGCAATAATTATTTTTATAAGAAAATAGCCTGCTTGCTTATTTTTTATAAAAATTTCTTTTACCGGAATATTTTTAGCTATAACATTATTCACAAAATTACTGCTCAATTTTCATGATATTAATTTTTAGACCTTCGGTGCAATTATTGCACATGCTGTTCCCTTTTCTGTTTCTTAATATACTTTGCCTGAAATTTAGATAAGCCCCTGATTTCCAAATCGCCTTAATTCCATTTTCAGGCAAACCATTTAATTTCCCTAATTCAAAATTAGCATCTTTATCGAAACAACAGGGAACTACTCTTCCATCCCAGGTTAAAACCGATGTTCGCCATAAAGCAAAACAGTGATCTTTCAGTTTATTTTTAATCTTATATTTTCCGTTATCAATATTATATCTTCTGTATTTTTCTTTTGAAGGAAGGAAATATAAGGCATTATCTAAAGAAGAAATCTGCATTGTTTTAAAAACAACATTATCAACGCCGACATCTTTTCCGTATTTCAAAACATCTTCAAGTTGATGTTCATTCTGCTTCATAACAATAAATTGAAATTCTACAAAAGGATTTTTTTTACCAAGCTCTTTTTTCCTTTTCACAAGAAGTCTCAACCCTTCATCAGCTTGCTTAAAAGTTCCGCCAACACGATAATTCTGATAACTTTCTTCATCCAATCCATCAATAGAAAAAATAAGTTTATCGGGAGCATCTTCTAAAACAGAATCAACATTTTTTGCATTAATAAAATGCCCGTTCGTACTTATAGAGACATATATTTTATTTTCCTGAGCATATCTTATCATTAAAGGAAGCTGCTTGTTTATAAAAGGTTCACCCTGAAAAAATAACTGAATATAAAAGCCTGAATTCTTTATTTGCTTAACAATTTTTTTAAACTCTTCCAACTTCAATAATCCTAAAGGACGGGTTAATGAGCCAAGACCGGACGGACATTCCGGACATTTTAAATTACAATGGTTTGTAGGTTCTATTGAATATGATACCGGCATTCCCCATACTACCGGCTTCCTCAAAAGCCTGGAAATGCCGAATGAAGCAATAATTTTAAAAACATTAAATGCTCTGTTAATAGTAAAATATTTTAATAAATTTATTTCCAAGTCTGATAATTATTTACATATTTTTCAGTAGAAGTATATTTGATAACGAACGATACACATTTGTTAAGCAATCCATATTTTCTTAGTTTAAAACTTAATATTTTAAAATTGTAGGAACAAAATGTTTATCAATTTCAACGACATTCCATCAAATCAAAAAATATTTTTGGATTATCTTTATGATCCTCAAAAAGTAAGCAGCTTTTATGATTTTAACTTCAATAATAAGGAAGAATATTTAAACAAATTCAAATCTATTGTTGATTCTAGAACACGGCAGATGCCAGATCGTTCACAGCTTTTTTCAATCTTAAAAGATCAATATAATAATTTTAGTCTATCTGAGAAAACTTCAAAAAATATTGATTTACTAAAAGATGAAAAAACTCTGGCTGTTGTGACCGGACAGCAGCTGGGAATAGTTGGCGGACCCCTTTATACTTTTTATAAAATAATTACTGCAATTAAACTGAGCAATTATTTATCGGAAAGATATGATGAATATAATTTTGTCCCGATTTTTTGGCTAGAAGGTGATGATCATGATTTTAATGAAGTACGGAGCATAAATGTAATTGATGAAAATAATGAATTATCCAAAATTGATTATGATGATGGAATAGATGATGAAGAAGATAGAGGGAGTGTCGGGCAAATTAAAATAAATGATTCAATAAATAATTTTTTTGAAGGATTAAATAAAAAGCTAAGAGATACGGAATTTAAAGGCGATTTATTAAATAAATTAAAAGATTTTTACAGCCCCGGAAAAACTTTTAAGAAAGCTTTCAAGGAATTAATTTTTTGGCTGTTCGATGAATACGGTTTAATAATTTTTGACCCGCAGGATCCCGAATTTAAAGTTCTTTTAAAACCGATCTTTGAAAAAGAAATAAAAGATTTCAGGCAGCATACTGAAAAATTAGTAAGTGTAAGTGCAAAGCTTGAAGAATTATATCACGCTCAAGTTAAAGTTCATCCCGTAAATTTATTTTACAGTTATGACGAAGGGAGATTTTTAATTGAGCCTGTAGAAAATGAATTCAGGTTAAAAAGAAAAAGGAAAAAATTTACTTACGAAGAAATTATTGAGAATATTAAAAATACACCTGAAAATTTCAGCCCGAATGTTCTGCTACGTCCGATTTGCCAGGATTATATTTTGCCGACTGCGTTTTACGTCGCGGGTCCAAGTGAAATAGCTTATTTTGCACAGGTTACTCCTCTTTATCAAATATTTAAAATTGAATCGCCAATTATTTATCCGCGTGCTTCAGTAACAATTGTTGAAAAAAATATCAATTCGGTTCTTAAAAAATTTGAGCTGGAAGTTCAGGATATATTTAGCGAACCGGAAAAATTAAAAGATAAAATAATCAGGTCTGTCTCTGAAGTAACTCTTGACGAAATGTTTAAAGATACTTCTAACAAGATTGAAGTAGCTTTAGATCAGCTTAAAGAGAAGCTGTTTGAATTTGATAAAACTATAAGCGATGCCAGCACTAAATACAAGCAAAAAATTTTTAATGACCTCGATGTTTTAAAAGTGAAAGCGCTGGATGCACAAAAGAAAAAACATGAAGTAACATTAAGACAAGTAGACAAAGCAATAAATTCTTTATATCCGAATTCTAACCTTCAGGAAAGAGAATTAAATTTCATTTACTTTACTCATAAATACGGCTTAGATATTCTTAAGCAAATATTTAATGAACTGGAAATAAATAGATTTAAGCACCAAATAATCAATTTATAATTTCTTTAAAAAGTCTCATATCATTAAAAACTTATAAAATTTGAGTTTATATTAAAATTTGTATAATTTAAACCCGACAATTTTAGTCCTATTTTATGTTAAAGTTATCAAAAAAGACTGAATACGCATTAATGGCGGTAAAATATATTGCTTTAAAACCTGAGAATAGTTGTGTTACAGCAAAAGAAATTTCAACGGGATATAATATTCCGTATGAACTTTTAGCTAAAATTTTACAGAAATTAACGAAAAAGAATATTGTAATATCTTATCAGGGAATCAATGGCGGTTATTCTCTTATAAGAGATTCAAAAGATATTACTTTAAATGATGTTATATCAGCCGTTGAAAGGGTGCAAATTACAAATTGCATGAAAGAAAACGGTTCCAAGAAAGATTGTGCGCGGTTTGATTGCTGTCAGATTAGAAATCCTTTATCAAAAGTGCAGATCGAAATAGAAAAAGTTTTTAGAAAAACTACAATAAATCAAATTTTATAAAACATTAATACTCATGTGCCAGTCACCTAGTAGGTGATTGTCACATATTTAATATTAAAATTTTATGAAGCTACCAATTTATCTTGATTATCATTCTACAACGCCGGTGGATCCTCAAGTATTTGAAACTATGAAGCCATACTTTTTAGAGAAGTTTGGTAATGCTTCAAGTAAAAGTAATTCTTTCGGATGGGAAGCAGAAAGTGCTGTTAAAAATTCAAGAGAAACTATTGCAGAATTTATAAATGCCGAACCGGTTGAAATATATTTTACTAGCGGTGCCACCGAGTCAATTAATTTAGCTCATTTTGGAATTGCTCAATCATATTATTCTCGAGGAAACCATATTATTACTTCCTCTATCGAACATAGTGCAGTTTTGGATTCTCTTAAAATCCTTGAGAAGAAAGGATTCGAAATAACCCGTTTGCCCGTTGATAAAAATGGTAATTTAAATTTGGAACAACTCGAAGATTTTATTACCGAAAAGACAATTTTAGTTTCAATAATGACAGCTAATAATGAAATTGGAACGATAAATAATATTAAGTCTATCGGTGAAATATGTACTAGTAGAAATATTCTTTTTCATACAGACGCATCGCAAGCAATTGGTAAAATACCGTTTAATGTTAAGAAAAATCAAATTGATTTAGTTTCATTTTCTGCTCATAAAATTTATGGCCCAAAAGGAATCGGAGCATTGTATGTAAAAAACAGATCTCCTAAAATTAATTTAATCCCGCAAATATTCGGCGGAGGACAGGAAAATAATTTACGATCAGGCACATTAAATGTCCCGGGAATTGTTGGTTTTGCAAAAGCAGCCGAAATTTGCGATAATGTAATGCATGAGGAATCTGAAAAAATATCTAAATTAAGAAATAAATTATTTTACAGTATTATAAACAATTTAGATGAAGTTTATTTGAATGGTTCTTTAGAAAACAGGCTGCCGGGCAATTTGAATCTAAGCTTTCGATATGTTAAATCAGAAACTCTAATGATGAACATGAGAGATATTGCAGTTTCATCAGGCTCCGCGTGTACTTCTGCAACCTTAAAACCAAGTCATGTTTTAAAAGCGTTGGGTCTTAGTGACGAACTTTCCAAATCTTCAATTAGATTTGGCTTGGGAAGATTCACAACCGAAGAAGAAATCGATTATTCAATTGATAAGATAATTAGTACTGTAAAAAATTTAAGAAGGAATTCACCTAAACTTTTAATTAATAATGAATATCAGGTTAAATAACATGAAAAAAGAAAAGCTGAATGAATTATCGGAACAAATAAAAAATAATCCGTTAATTTTTTTAAATTATTTAAAAGCGAACTACCCCTTATTTCATAATTCAAACTTCTTTTTTAGAGATTTTCAATATGGAATAAAAAAGTATTTCGAGATCAAGGATATTGAGATTTCATATCCTGAAGCAGAAGAGTCAGCAAAATCCTTATCTAATTACTTCGAGGGGGAAGGAATTTTTGTAAAGATTAGTGATTCAACCTGGAAGATAAATTTTCCGGAATTTGTGACGCAGGTTCCAGGTGATCCACTATAATATATTTTTATGCTTAAATTTGATTCATGAATTTGACTGTATATATAAATTTATAAATAAAAACGAGAGGATATAAAATGGCAGATGTTCAATATGAACAAGAAATAAAAATAACTCCTAAAGCAGTCGAAGAAGTAATAAAAATCCGGAAAGAAAATAATATACCCGAAGATTTTGGATTAAGAGTTGGTGTTAAAGGTGGCGGTTGTTCCGGTTTAAAATACAGCATGGGTTTTGATGGAGAGCAGAAAGAAGGAGATACAATTATTGAACAAAACGGAATAAAACTATTCGTGGATGGTAAAAGCCTTTTTTACCTTTCAGGAACTGAATTAGATTTTACAAGCGGATTAAACGGCAGAGGATTTGTTTTTAATAATCCCAATGCTACTAAAACATGCGGCTGCGGAGAATCATTCGGTGTATAACTACATTTCGCTGATGCATTTTCCAAATCTGCCGGATAGTTAAAATATTTACAATTAATTGAATAACTTAAAATAACAGGAGAATGAAATGGGAAAATTTGAATTGCCTTCATTACCATATGCATATGATGCACTGGAACCAAGCATTGACAAACAAACAATGGAAATTCATCATACAAAACATCATGGTGGATATGTATCAAAATTAAATGCTGCAATTGAAGGAACAGATTTAGCCGATAAATCTATTGAAGATATCTTGAAAAATGTTTCGAAATATTCTGCGGCTGTTAGAAATAACGGCGGCGGACATTACAACCATTCCCTATTCTGGACAATTATGAAGAAGAACGGCGGCGGTAATCCTTCAGGTGATATAGCCAATGCTATTAATTCTTCATTCGGTTCTTTTGAACAATTTAAAAAGCAATTCAACGATGCTGCCGGAGCAAGGTTTGGTTCAGGCTGGGCATGGTTAATTTCCAGTAATGGTAAACTTGAAATAACTTCCACTCCGAATCAAGATAATCCTTTGATGGATGTGTCGGAAAAGAAAGGAACTCCGATTTTAGGTCTTGATGTATGGGAGCATGCTTATTATTTGAAATACCAGAATAGACGGCCTGAATATATTGAAAACTGGTGGAAGGTTGTAAACTGGGATGCTGTTGCGGAAAGATTTAAAAAACTTAAATAGTTTCTTCTTACAAAAAAGCCCGTTGTAGAACGGGCTTTTATTTTTTAGTTAAGATTTTTCTCTACTTAAATGCTTTATCAGATATATCTTTTCTATAATAAATACCATTATAATTTATTTTATCTAAAGCCGCATAACTTTTTTGTTTAGCAATTCTTAAATCATTATCTTTAATTATTGCTGTAATACCTAAAACCCTTCCTCCATTTGTAATAATTTTACCATTTTCTTCTTTGGTTCCTGCATGGAAAACTATAATTTCTTTATTACCAATTTCATCCAGACCAGTAATTTCAAATCCTTTTTCATATTTATCAGGGTATCCTTTAGATGCTGTAACAACACAAACTGATGCTCCTCCTGAGTACTTTACTAAATCCATCTTTAAATTTCCAACAGCCGCTGAATACAATAACTCTAAAAAATCCCCTTCAAGCAAAGGCAGAACTGCCTGAGTTTCGGGATCCCCAAACCGGCAATTGAATTCTACAACTTTAGGGCCTTCATCGGTAATCATTAGTCCGCAATAAAGGCACCCGTTAAATTTTCTATTTTCTTTCTTCATTGCTTTTAAAGTAGGAGAAATAATCTCATTTTCAATTCCATCAAGCAATTCATTAGTTATCACCGGAGCAGGAGAATATGCCCCCATTCCCCCGGTATTTTTTCCCGTATCATTATCCCCTATTCTTTTATGATCCTGTGAAGAAGGAAGGCAAATAAATTTATCTCCGTCTGTTATTGCAAAAATGGAAGCTTCTTCCCCAACTAAAAATTCTTCAATAATAATCTTTTCACCCGCTTCACCAAATATCTTTTTAACGAACATATCATTCAAGGTATATAAAGCTTCATCAAAATTATTACATATAATGACACCTTTGCCAGCAGCCAATCCATCTGCTTTTATTACAACCGGATAATTAGAATTTTTTAAATATTCTTCAGCACTGGAAATCTGTTCAGAGGAAAATTCAGAATATTTTGCAGTAGAGATATTATATTTTTCCATTAAACTTTTAGCAAAAGTTTTGTAACCCTCAATTGCCGCTGCATTTTTATTAGGACCGAAAACATTAACCTTATTTTGTCTTAAAATATCAGATAATCCATCAACTAGAGGTTTTTCCGGTCCTATCACTACCAAATCGATTTTATTTTGAGCACAAAACTTTAGAATTGCTGAATGGTCATCCTGATTTAAAATAACATTTTCACCCAATAATTTTGTGCCGGGATTTCCAGGTATAATAAATAGTTTTTTTAAAGATTTACTTTGAGAAATTTTATAGGCTAAGGCATGTTCCCTTCCACCAGAACCTATCAACAAAACATTTTTCATTCAACTTCTTCCTTAATTAAAAATTGGAATAGTTTGGTTAGTTGTTCCGTTAAATAATCCCGTCTATGCTTTTCTATATAATCATCATTTGGTTTTGGTAATTCATTTTTTGAATAAAGATTATAGGTTTCCAGGATGGCGGATTTAATAGCTTCAATATCTTCAGGCTCTGTTATATATGCTGCTTCATATGCAACGGTAGCGGTTCTTGCAGCGCCTTTTGGTACACAAGCTATAATAGGTTTGCGGGTTCCGAAATATTCAAATAACTTTCCGGGGAGCAGTGCATCAATACTCTTTTTTCTTCCCACCATAAACCATAACACATCGCTGGACATTAACTTTTCAACCGCTTCATTATGGTTTAAATAGCCATAATCAGTTACATAACCTTCAAGTTTTAATTTCTTAATTAATTTTTTGTTCTCTTTCCTCAGGAATCCTATAAAATTAAGATTTATTTTTGAAGCAATATCCGGCCGTTCTTTTTCAATCTTTTTAAATGCTCTTAAAAAATATTTCGGAGTATTATATTCGATAAAGACTCCGGAATATGTTATTATCATTTTATCATTGTTTTTTGGAATTGGTTTTACATTTTCAAAATCAGCTGCATCATAACCATGAGAAATTATAACTATATCATCAAAAGTTAAAAATTTATAATTATTAATTAATTTTTCTTTTATCTTTCTATTAGTAACAGTTATTTTATCAGCAACTTTTAGGACCCTGTATTCCATTCTTTTTTGCAAATATTTGTGCAGAGGAGTTAAATAAAATGAGAAATAACTTCCTACCCATAAGTCTCTATAATCTACTAAAAGAGGAATATTAAATTTCTTTTTCAGTTTAACCACCATATTAAAGGACGAAAACGGAGGACCTGTAACAAATATTACATCAAATTTTTCTTTTTCCAGGATGTTTGAAATAACTTCGAAAGCTTTTTTAGACCATGAAACTTTATTATCGGGGATATACAATGATTGACTTAACCTATTGATTAATTTTCTTACAAATTCTCCCGGTATTTTAATTGTTCCAAATCTTGATAATAAAGAATTTGGTTCTCTTCCCTGAGTTCTTATTATTCTGATATTTTCCTTTTCAATTTCCTGTAATAACGAATTATCATGTGCATAATAGCCGACCTTTGCAGAAGTAATAACAGTAGGCTCCCAATTAAATTTTTTCATGTATTTTACGAATTTAAGAGTTCTTTGAACACCGCTTAAACCCATTGGAGGAAAATAATATGCTATTACTAATACTTTAAACATGCAACATTATTCATTGTTAGACATAAATAAAATTAATACCCAAATAGACTCCAGGATAATCAAAATTTAAAAAAAATAAAGATTTTATTAATCTTTAAACGTGATAATTTGGAGCTTCCTTTGTGATTATTACATCATGAGGATGACTCTCCTTTAAGCCGGCAAGTGTAATTTTGATGAATTTAGTTTTTGTTTTCAACTCATTAATATTTCTTACACCGCAGTAACCCATTGCTGCTCTTAATCCACCTATTAATTGGTAAATTGTATCAGCAAGATAACCTTTAAATGGAACCCTTCCTTCTACACCTTCCGGGACTAATTTAGCAATATCATCTTCAACATCCTGAAAATATCTATCCTTGCTCCCTCTTTTCATTGCAGTCAGTGAACCCATACCACGATATAATTTAAAACTTCTCCCTTCAAAAAGAATTTTTTCACCGGGACTTTCATCGACACCGGCAAATAAACCACCTATCATCGCAGAATCTGCTCCCGCTGCTATGGCTTTTGGTAAATCACCGGTCTGCTTAATTCCACCATCTGCGATAATGGGAATATTCATTTTTTTTGCAGCCCTAAATGCTTCCGAAATTGCAGATATTTGTGGGACTCCGACTCCTGCAATAACTCTTGTAGTGCAAATAGAACCAGGACCAATTCCAACTTTTATTGCATCAACTTTGCAATCTATTAAATCAAGTGCAGCCTCATAAGTTCCTATATTACCAGCAATTAATTGTTCATATTTAAATTTCTTTCTAACTTCTTTTATTGTTTTAATTACTCCTATAGAATGTCCGTGAGCAGTATCAATCACAATAACATCTGCACCTGCTTTTGAAAGTGCCTCAACTCTATCGATTGTATCTAACGTAATTCCAACTGCTGCTCCTACCCGCAATCTGCCATGTTCATCTTTGCATGCATAAGGATGTTTTTTCTTCTTTTGAATATCTTTAAAAGTAATTAAGCCCTTTAGTACATTTTTTTTATCTACAACAGGAAGTTTTTCAATTTTATAGTTTTGAAGTATTTTTTCGGCTTTTTCAAGATCAGTTCCAACCGGTGCAGTAATAAGATTTTCTTTTGTCATCAAATCCTTTACTTTCAATTTTCGGTTTGGTTCAAATCTTAAATCACGGTTGGTTAAAATCCCTACTAAATTGCCGCCGTCTTCTACAACCGGGATTCCGGATATTCTATACTTTTTCATTAAATCAAGAGCATCTCCAATAGTCTTATGAGGTAATAAAGTGATAGGATTCTGGATCATACCGCTTTCGGATCTTTTAACTTTGTCAACTTCTTCACATTGTGCTTCAATGCTCATATTTTTATGTAGTATTCCTATTCCTCCTTCTCTCGCGATAGCAATTGCCATTGCTGATTCTGTTACAGTATCCATTGCAGCCGATATTAAGGGTATATTCAATTTTATGTCGGGTGTTAATCTCGTGGAAACATCAACTTCTCTTGGAAGCACTGAAGATTTTCCCGGTTCCAGTAATATATCATCAAATGTTAAGCCTTCTTTAAGTATTTTTTCTTTCATATTATTCTCTATTTAATATTAAAAAGACCACTCAAGGTGGCCATATTAAGCTTATTTAATCATATGCCGGGAAACCCGTTATGTCTTCACCCACAATTAGGGTATGCATTTCGTGTGTTCCTTCATATGTTTTAACTGCTTCTAAATTCATTGAATGTCGCATCACCGGGTACTCATCCAGGATTCCGTTTGCACCGAGAATTTCCCTTGAAATCCTGGCGGCTTCAAGTGCTTTTTCACAATTATTTCTTTTAGCCAAAGAAACCTGGGTATGCTTTAATGTACCATTATCTTTCATTCTTCCCAATTGAATATTTAATAACTGTGCTTTGGTAATTTCAGTTAAAATTCCAACTAATTTTTCCTGTGTCATCTGGTAAGCAGCAATAGGTTTACTAAATTGTATCCTAGATTTTGCATAATTTAATGCGGCATCATAACAAGCCATCATTGAACCTACAACACCCCATGCGATTCCGTATCGTGCCTGGTTTAAACACATCAATGCATTTTTTAATCCTGAAGTATTTGGTAAAATATTTTTTTCAGGTATGAAAACATCATCTAAAATAAGTTCCGAAGTAATAGAAGCTCGTAAAGAATGTTTGCCTTTCATCTCAGGAGCAGAGAATCCTTTCGCTCCTTTTTCAACTAAAAAGCCCCTAACATTTCCTTCTAGTTTTGCCCATATAACAGCTACATCTGCAATCGTTCCATTCGTAATCCACATTTTAGCTCCATTCAAAATGTATCCATTCTCTACTTTTTCGGCTTTAGTGATCATTCCTCCTGGATTGGAACCATAATCCGGTTCAGTTAATCCGAAACACCCAATCTTTTTTCCTTTAGCAAGTAAAGGAAGCCAATAATTTTTTTGTTCTTCATTTCCAAAAGTAAAGATGGGATACATTACAAGCGCACTCTGAACAGATACAAAACTTCGAATCCCGCTGTCTCCTCTTTCTAGTTCCTGCATAACTAAACCATAAGCAACATTATTCATTCCGGCGCATTCATATTTTTCAGGCAGATTCGAACCCAACAAATTCATTCCGGACATTTTAGGAATTAAATCCAAAGGAAATTTCCCTTCACGATTATATTCTTCAATAACCGGAATTATTTCTGACGAAACAAATTCTCTTACTGTATCCCGGATTAAAATTTCATCTTCATCTAACAGCGAATCAATATTAAAATAATCAACGCCATTAAATTTGTTCATAAAACCTCTTATCGGTATTTTCCCGAAAATATAATTCGTAAAATTAAGGGATTAAATAAAGACAAGCAATATAAGTTCAAGAGAATGTTCAGTGTAAGGGGGGAAATAAAATTGAAGGATTAAAAGACTAAAAGATTGAAAGATTACAAAATTACAAGGATTGATCAAGAAATATAAAAATAGATTATATTATTTCTTGAACTTGCACTTGCTCAGGCACCAGGCTTAGCTAGTGCTTCGCACGGCGGTCTTATTATTCATATCTTAATGCTTCAATAGGATCAAGATTGGCAGCTTTATATGCAGGGTAAGTTCCAAAGATTACTCCAACTGTAACGCATAAAACCAAACCGATAATAATCCAATCAACAGGAATTGCTATTGCGGCACTTAGGAAACCCCCGACAAAATTTCCAATTGCTATTCCCATGCCAATACCTACCAATCCTCCAATTGAGCATAAAATAATTGCTTCGATTAGAAATTGAATCAGAATTGTTTTTCTTCTTGCTCCCACTGCTTTTCTAATCCCGATTTCTCTTGTTCTTTCGGTAACGGAAACGAGCATAATATTCATTATTCCAACTCCTGCGGCTAATAGAGCGATAATTGAAACGACTAATGCTCCGATTCGAATATTGCTTGTCATATCATTTATTTGCCCCATAACGGATTCATTACTAAAAATATCAAAATCATTATCTTTTCCGGGAGGAACCTTTCTAATGGTTCTCATATACCCGATTGCCGCTTCAATAGTTTCTGCATATTCTTCTTTACTGCGTGCCATTACTGTTATGTCAACGCTTGATGATCTTTTACCATACATAGATTGGAAAGAAGTTATAGGAATTACAACATAATTATCTTGTGTCTGTCCAAAAATATCCGGTTTCTTTTTAAGAACTCCAATTACTCTAAAAGGTTTTCCATCTACTTTTACATATTGATCAATAGGATCAACATTATAGAGAATTTTATCAACAATATAATGCCCTAAAACACAAACATCGCCTGAATGTTCAATTTCATTATTTCTAAATTCTCTACCGCTTTCAATATCAAGATTTAATGTTCTATAAACACCCTGGGTAACACCAACAATATAAGTACTCGGATTTGTTTCACGATTTTGAAATTTAATAATTTTCCCTCCTTTTCCCTGATATGCTCCCAAACATTCCACGTTTTTCATCATATCTTCAAACCGATAAAATTCATCTAAGGTTATATCTTTCCTGTTTTTATATTTTTCCCAGGTATCGTGTGTTTGAACGGCAGGCCATTTTCTTAATTCAAAAGTATTTTTACTTAAAAATTGTACACCTTCATCAATAGTATTTTGCAGCATAGTTATAATTGTCATTATAACAATTATTGAAAAAATACCAACAACAACACCCAATATTGTTAATAGTGTTCTTAAACGATTAGTCTTTAAGGATTGTAACGCTACTATAATTAACTGCCCTATTTTCATTATTTCCCCTTCAGAGAATAATAATATTAAAAATAACTAATTTTTAAATTTTAATAAAGTACGAATTAAAATTTTTTTTGAATAAAATTAAATATCCAAATAATCTTTTAATTTTTTCAATCACTCTTTCATTCATATCTCAAAGCTTCAATGGGATCCAGATTAGCGGCCTTATATGCAGGATAAGTACCAAATACTATCCCGACAAAAACACATAATGTCATACCGATTATAACCCAATCATAAGGAATAGCAGATTTGGCATTTATTAATCCGCCGACTAAATTTCCGATACCGATTCCAATTAAAATTCCTATTAATCCTCCAATCATACAAAGAGTAACTGCTTCCAATAAGAATTGAGTTAATATGTTTTTCCTTTGTGCTCCGACTGCTTTTCTAATCCCTATCTCACGAGTTCTTTCGGTAACAGAAACAAGCATGATATTCATTATACCGACGCCTGCTGCTAACAACGCAATAATTGAAATTACTAATGCACCTATTTTAATTCCACCGGTTATGGTGTTAACCTGTGTAATTAAAGACTCGTTACTGAATATATCAAAATCATTTTCCTCTCCCGGTTTTACTTTTCTTATTGTTCTCATATAACCAATAGCAGATTCAATAGTCGAATTATAACTAGCCTCATCATAAGACATAACTGTTATATTTATGCTTCTTTTTCTTTTGCCATATAATGATTGAAACGTAGTTATAGGCATAGCAATAAAATTATCCATACTCTGGCCAAACATCTGCGGCTGTGATTCTAAAACACCTATAATAACTAAAGGTTTTCCGCCAACTCTTATAACTTGTTCCACCGGGTTAATATTAAAAAACAATTTATCAACAACATCATTACCGATTAAGCAAACATCATTAGAATGTTGAATATCAAATTCTCTTAAATCTCTTCCATCTTTAACATTCCAGTTATTAGTTCTCATTGCTTCGGTAGTTATACCGGTAACCTGAACATTCGGATTTGTTTCTTTGTTTCCAAATTTGATAATTTGACCAAACTGCCATTGTTCACCACCGATATATTTAGCCTGTTTTAGCATTCCTTTCAACTTGTAATATTCCTCAATAGTAATATCTCTCCTATTTCTGTATTTAGACATAGAACCAGGTCCGCCTCCATGCAAAACAGGAAATTTTTGAATTTGGAAAGTATTCTTATTCAGCAGAGAAAATCCGCTTTCAATACTGTTTTGCAGCATAGTAATTATTGTCATAATAACGATAATTGAAAATATACCTACAACTACACCAAGTATAGTTAAGATAGTTCTCAATCTGTTATTTTTAAGAGATTCTAAAGAGACAGATAAAATCTCTAAATTTTTCATTACTCATACCTTAAAGCTTCAATAGGATCCATATTTGATGCTTTGTATGCAGGATAAGTCCCAAAAATAACCCCAACAAAAACACAAAGTGATAAACCGATTAAAACCCAATCATAAGGAATAGCGGATTTAGCGTTTATTAAACCACCCACAAAATTACCGATACCTATTCCAAGTAATATTCCAATAAAACCTCCCGACAAACAGAGAATAATAGCTTCACTTAAGAATTGCACTAGAATATTATATTTTTTTGCTCCGACAGCTTTTCTTACACCTATTTCTCTAGTTCTTTCAGTGACAGACACAAGCATAATATTCATTATACCGACACCAGCCGCAAGTAAAGCAATAATTGAAATTACAAGCGCTCCGATTTTTATTCCGCCTGTTATGTTATTTACCTGGTCGATTAAGGTTTCATTACTAAAAATTGAAAAATCATTAGGCTTACCGGGTTCTACTTTTCTAATTGTTCTCATGTAACCGATGGCAGCTTCAATAACTTCATTATAATCTTCTTTGCTTTTAGACATTACTGTTATATTAATACTGCTGTTTCTTTTGCCATACATTGACTGAAATTTTGTTATAGGCATAACAATGTAATTATCCCTGCTTGAACCAAACAATTGCGGTTGTCTTTCAAGAACACCAATTACTCTAAATGGATAGCCGTCAACCCGAATTTCCTGATTTACAGGACTAACATTAGTAAACAATTTGTCTACTACATCCTCACCAATTAAACAAACATCATTGGAATAATTAATATCATTCTCTCTTATATCTCTCCCATAGGCTACTTTCCAATTATTTGTCTTCATCGCATCCGTTGTAATACCGGCAATTTGAATATTAGGATTTGTCTCTTTGTTCCCGAATTTTATAACTTTACCGAACTGCCACTGTTCTGCACCTACATATTCTGCTTGAGTCAGCATCTCTTTCAATCTATATGCCTGTTCAATAGTTATATCTTTACGATTTCTCCAGCTTTGATCACCTCCCGGTCCTCTTCTCTGTGTCCTGTCAAATTTTTCAATTTGGAAAGTGTTTTTGTTTAAAAGAGAAAGTCCGCTATCGATACTTGATTGAAGCATTGAAATAATTGTCATTATAACAATAATTGAAAATATTCCGACAACAACACCAAGTATAGTAAGACCAGTTCTTAATTTATTATTCTTTATTGCCTGAACTGCAACTAAAAAAACCTGGTTGTATTTCATTATTCATACCTTAAGGCTTCAACAGGATCCATTTTTGCAGCTGTATATGCTGGAGCGAAACCTGCAATTACTCCTGTTATTAATGAAACTACGATTGCAATAATTACTGCATTATATTGAATAGAAGTAGGTATAAATTGATTTACTATTTTACTCAAAATGATAGCTAATATTAAACCTACAATACCTCCCAATAAACAAATTGTGGAGGATTCAAAAATAAACTGCCCGAGGATTGTACGTTTCTTTGCACCTATAGCTTTTCGTACACCAATTTCTTTTGTTCTCTCTTTTACAGATACAAACATTATATTCATTATCCCAATTGCCCCGACAAAAAGGGATAACCCTGTAATGAATAAACCTGCAATTTGAATAACGCCTACATAACGGTTATACAAATCGGTAAACCCTTCCTGCTGATTTATTGTGAAATCATCCTCTTCATTATAACTAAGACCTCTAATTTTTCGCATAATTCCTTCTGCTTCTGCTTTAGTTTCTTCAAGCATAGCATTATTTTGTGCTCTAACATTAATTGTTACAGTACCCCATGATTGACCGACAAAATTTCTAAAAATAGTACCGATAGGTATGAATGCCTGATTATCAGGATTGAAATTTCCCAACATAAAACTACCCTGTTCATTAAGGACACCGATAACCTTATAATTTTCTTTCCCAACCTTTACATATTTATCCAGAGCGTCTCCGAGAGGAAACAGGCTTTTAGCAACTTCACTGCCAAGTACAACAACCTGTCTTGAGCTTTTATATTCTATGTCGGAATACCATCTCCCCATTTCAAATGTAAAATTTGTAGTTTTTACATAATCGGAACTGGAACCATTTAAAACGACACCATCGACTCTTTTGTCACCATTCTTCATTGTCTGGCGTGTATTCATAACAGGTGCAACAGCCAAAGGAAGCTTCGCCGTTTCTTTAAACTTCTCGAAATCTTCCATAGTGATGTTTCTTCGATTTTTAATCTTCCACCAATCCTCATTTGAAAACCATGCCCACTTATCAATATAAAGAACATCAGAACCTAAAGCACTAATCCCGTTTTGAAATGAATTATCAATTCCTTTAATAGCTGTGGTCATTAAAACTACAGAAGTTATACCAATAACAATTCCCAGCATTGTTAATGTTGCTCTTATTTTATTGGCTCTTATAGCCTTTAAAGCAATCATTAAAGATTCTTTCATTTCAAATAGAAGGCTGCTCATAATGTCCTCTTTTTTGAATGGTTTATAAAAATGTTTTTTAATCTGTCTTCATATTCTGTTTGAACTAAAAAAAAGAATAACGAAGTTTCTTTACAAATAATTTTGTACATGTATTTAGAAATTAACCATACTATTAACAATTATTCTACTGCAGTTTTAACTTTGGGAACGTACCTATTACTAACCGTTTCGTCATTTTCTATCAATCCATCTTTCAACCTTACTATTCTTGCAGCATGTTCGGCAATATATTCTTCATGAGTTACCAGTATAATGGTATTACCTTTCTCATAGATTTCATTAAACAACAGCATTATTTCTTCACCGGTTTTAGAATCAAGATTACCGGTCGGTTCATCAGCTAAGATAATTGAAGGATTAGTAACAAGTGCCCTTGCTACCGCAACTCTTTGTCTTTGTCCCCCGGATAATTCATTTGGCTTATGATGAATTCTTTCCCCTAATCCGACATCAACTAAAGCCTGCTTTGCTCTTTCTTTCCTTTCAGACGAAGGAACCCCGGCATAAATAAGGGGGAGTTCAACATTATGTAAAGCATCGGATCGAGCCAAAAGATTGAATGTCTGAAAAACAAATCCTATTTCTTTATTTCGAATTTTTGCAAGTTCGTTGTCAGTCATTTCACTAACATTATGCCCTGAAAAATCGTATTTTCCTGATGTAGGAGTATCAAGACATCCCAGCATATTCATTAATGTAGATTTCCCGGAACCGGAGGGTCCCATAATAGCAACATATTCATTTTTATCTATTCTTAATGAAACATCTCTCAAAGCGTGAACTTCTTCCGAGCCAACCTGGTAAATTTTTGCAATATGTTCAATATTTATTATGTTCATTTCAAATCCATTAATTTTGTTTTTGACCGAATTCTTTTTCTCCAGATTCTACTCTTACATTTGAACCGTCACTTAATTCTCTTGAAATAGCTCTATAACTTCCGCTAACTACTTTTTCACCACCTTTTAAACCGGATTCAACTTCAATAAAATTATTGTCGCTTATACCGGTTTTAACTTCAACTGATTTTGCTTTATTATTATCAACAATAAAAACTATTTCTTTTACTTTTTCAGTTTTTTTAGTAGCTTGATTTGGATTACCTTCTTCACCAGGATTATTCTGGTTTGGTGTATTCGATCTTGCCGTAACACTTTGAATAGGAACACTTATTACGTTATCCTTTGTTTCTGTTTCGATATCGGCATTACAAGACATACCCGGACGTAGTTTCTGATCTAAATCGGTTAGTTTAATTTTAACATCAAAATTAACTACCTGTTCTTGAGTACCAAGACCGCTGGTGATTGCACTATTCCCTATCTCTTTAACAATACCTTTAAATATTCTATCGCCAAATGCATCAACTTTTATTCTTGTTGTATCACCAATTGAAACAAGAACAACGTCATTTTCATCAACATCAACGCTTGCTTCCATATTATTTAGATCGGAGACAGTCATGATATTTGTACCCTGGCTGTAAAAACTTCCCAGAACTCTTTCGCCTAATTCCACATTTAACTTAGTAACAGTACCATTCATTGGTGAAAGAATAGTTGTTTTACTTAATTGATCTTCAGACCTTCTTAAAGCAGCTTCACTTTGCGAAACATTTGCCATAGCTCCCTGGTAAGATGCCTTTGCTGATTCATAAACGCTTTTTGAAGCTTGAAATTCAGCATCACTTGAAAGTTTTTTATTATACAATTCATTTACTCTTTCATAATCTGCCTGAACTTTATCAAGTTCTGCTTTTCTCATAGCCATTGTTGATTTTGCTGCCTGCAGATTTGCTTCCGAACTTTCTTTATCAGCTTCATACTGTTTGGCATTTATCTTTATAAGCAGGTCACCTTTTTTGACTTTGTCACCTTCTTTAACCGGGAGTTGAACTATTTCTCCGGTTACCTCAGGTGTAATAACTACTTTAAATTCCGAATCAATTGTACCCGTTGCTGAGACAGTTTGTGTAATATTTCTTTTTATAACTTTTTCAACCTGGACTGGTACAATTTCTTCCTTACTTCCCGAAAGGAGTGCCATAAGGATTAATGCTACTATCACAACTCCTATTGCACTAAAGATATAAATTTTCTTTTTTGATTTCTTTTTCCCGTTAGCCATGGAAATTCTCCTATTATTAAATTTTTTTATTTATGACGTATATTATAAAATTTTATTCATATTGTTTATATTCAAGTGTTCCTAAGTAATACTTCAACTGCTGGCTTAACACTATATAAGAAAATTCTGCATTTATATAATCACTTTGAGCAGTTGTATAATTTGTATTTGCAATTAGAACGTCAAGAAGTTTTCCTGAACCCAAGCTGTATTTTTCCTGTTCAATCTTAAGATTTTCCCTTGCTGATTTTACGTTATTTTCACTAACAGCAAGACCTTTTTTTGAAGCTTGCAAATCCAAATATGTTTTTTGAATATTCTTTTTTATAGTTCTTTCAAGATCACTCAAATCATATTCACGATCTTTCGCGGTTACTTCGGCAATTTGAACCTGGTTTGAAACCGAAAATCCCGAAAAAATCGGAATACTTAAATTCAAACCGACACTATATTTTCTCGAATCATTAAGGTCACTTATATTCACATCATTAGTACTTGTAGATATACCGCCACCCAATGTAAGCGTTGGGAAATGTCCAGATCGAGCTATCGTTATTCCATTATAAGCACTTTCAAGACTTAATTTCGCACTTTTATAATCTACTCTATTTTCTAAAGCTTGTTCCGCTAAACGGGATAAATCTTCGTAATTTTCGGTAATATCAGATTGTAACAGTTGTGATTCAGAAGATGTAAGAGTATCGCTATAAGTATGTTCTTGAAAAACGTTTAATCCTAGATAATATAATAAATTACTTTTAGCAGTTTCAAGATCATTTTTTGCTTGAATTAATGCAAGGTCTGCATTACCTGACTGAACCTGCTGAAGATAGACATCAGCAAGAGTAGCACCTCCAAGTTTATTTCTTTCGGTTATTGTTTCCAGGTTTTTTTGATTGTATTTAACATCTTCTTCCTTAACTTTCATTTGCTGCTGTGCATTTATCACCTGGTAATATAAACTAATAGTCTGAAAAACTATATTCTGTTTTAGTCTTTCTAAATTCAGGCGCGCTGCTTCGAGATCATTTTTACTTTGTGATAACCCTGCAAAATTAGCTAAGCCATTAAACAAAGTAATACCGGAGCTTACAGAGGCTGAATAATTTCTTACTTCTGAAGATGTAGGGAATACTGCCCCTTGGTAATAAACTTGACCACCTTTGGGTGCTTTGTCCCAGCTAAATCCTGCAGAAGCATTAAGATTTGGTAAAAAATTTCCATAAGAAGCTTTCAAACCGGATTCATAACTTTGAATTTCATTTGTGTTTTTTAATAATGTAGTATTTCTATGTAGTGCGATATTTATTGCGCCCTTTAGTGATAATTCCTGCTGTGGAAAGATTGAAAAGTTCAACGAAATAATGCATAACAAAATAAGGAAAGTTCGCATTTATTTGCTCCCGTTTATTTATCAAAAAAATTTTAAGACCACCAATTTAGACAATTATTATTTTAAGAAGTTACAGATTCTACTTTTTTAATTCCGCAAATTAACTACACAAAAATATAAATAGAGAAGTTATTTTTGCGTTTTA
This sequence comes from uncultured Ignavibacteriaceae bacterium, assembly GCA_964448105.1. Lineage (GTDB taxonomy): Bacteria > Bacteroidota > Ignavibacteria > Ignavibacteriales > Ignavibacteriaceae > CAVQBP01. Next base: position 298 of record CAYUVK010000060.1, on the reverse strand, counting down.
CTTTATAAACGGTTGAATAAATAAATATTCGGCAGATTAAACAAGACAAATATTTAGTTAGCGTTAAATTTTCGCATTATTTTCAATTTTAACTTCCCTAATTCATCTCAATTAATTAACCAATGTAAAAATATATTTGAATTTTTGAATATGAAACTTACCGGAATAAACATGCATTAAAATTTATAAAAAACTTTGTTTAGATTTTCTTTTGTTGAATCTTTCATTTATTTGATTTAGCTTCAAATCCTAAAAATTATTTTATACTTCGCTTTCCATTTTAACATATTAATTCTAA
>CAYUVK010000059.1:24869-29546 GCA_964448105.1 uncultured Ignavibacteriaceae bacterium | reverse complement strand
TTAAATGACAATAAATGACTAAGGTTTGACCAATGACAAATAACCAATAACAAAGTAAAATATGGCGCAAGATTATAAAGCAGAAGAAGAAATATTAGGAAAAGCATACGATTCACGTTTGATGAAGCGGCTGCTGGGTTACATTAAACCTTACAAAAAGTATGTAATGTTCGCAATTTTTTTGAATATCGTTGTTGCGGCACTTGGCCCGTTACGACCATATTTAACTAAAATTGCAATCGATAAATATATTGCCAATAAAGATTTCCATGGCCTGCTTATAATTAGTCTTCTTTTATTAGGTTCATTATTAATGCAGGCTGTTATTCAATACCTTTTAACCTACTATACTCAATATTTAGGTCAAAAAACAATTTTCGATTTAAGGATACAGATATTTCAGTACACTCAAAAATTAGCACTAAAATTCTTTGATAAAACTCCAATCGGCAGAATTGTAACCAGGACGACAAATGATGTTGAAGCTTTAAGCGAACTTTTTTCTTCCGGGATTGTTATGGTATTCAGCGATGTTTTTATTATTGTCTGGATTCTTGTGTTTATGTTTTTTATGGATGTAAAATTATCACTTGCTACTCTCTCGGTTCTTCCTGTTTTAATTTACGGCACCTTTTTATTTAGAAAAAAAGTTCGCGAATCATATAGGGATGTACGTTTGCATTTAGCCCGTTTAAATTCTTATATGCAGGAACATGTTACAGGAATGAATGTAGTTCAAATTTTCAATAAAGAAAAAGATGAACTTAAACACTTTTCTAGCATAAACAACGATTATAGGGAAGCTAATATAAAATCCATTTTCTATTATGCTATTTTTTACCCCAGCGTTGAATTGTTGAGCTCAATTGCTTTGGGTTTAATTATATGGTATGGCGGCGGTGAAATAATCAGAGGAAGTCTAACAATAGGGGTGCTTTTTGCATTCATTCAATTTACTGAAATGTTTTTTAGACCAATACGTGATTTATCCGAGAAATATAATATTATGCAGACGGCTATGGCTTCATCCGAAAGAATATTTAAACTGCTTGATAATCAAACATTTGTTAAAAATCCCGAACAGCCGGTTGAATTAAAAAGAGTACGGGGAGAAATAGAATTTAAAGATGTCTGTTTTGCGTATAATAATGATGAATACGTTCTTAAAAACATTTCATTTAAAATAAACCCGGGAGAGACTATAGCAATAGTTGGAGCAACCGGCGCAGGAAAAACAAGCATTATAAATATCCTCACCCGGTTTTATGATATAAATAAGGGGAATATTTTAGTCGATGGAATCGATATCAGCAAAATTGATAAGAAAGAATTAAGAAAATATATTTCTATTGTATTGCAGGATGTGTTTTTATTTTCCGGGACAATTAGATCGAACATCAGTATGAACAATGATCAGATTCCTTTAAATAAAATTATCGAAGCGGCAAAAATTGTCGGGGCGGATAAATTTATTGAATCATTACCTGATAAATATGATGAAATAGTGAAAGAACGCGGTGCAACTTTAAGTGTCGGTCAAAAACAATTAATTTCATTTGCCAGGGCGCTCGCTTATGATCCCCAGATTTTAGTTCTTGATGAAGCAACTTCCAGTGTAGATACCGAAACGGAGATATTAATTCAAAAGGCAATAGAGAAACTTTTAATTGGAAGGACTGCTATTGTTATTGCACACCGCTTATCTACAATTCAAAGTGCCGATAAAATTATAGTGATGCATAAAGGCGAAATTAGAGAAACAGGAAATCATCAAGAGCTTCTTGCCAAACGCGGAATCTATTATAGGCTATATCAGCTGCAGTATAAAGATCAGGAAATTACAAGAGCTGTTTAATTACCTGTTAATTGATACTGTTATCAAGAAATTTAACAATAATACAGTTCAGCAATTATTTTTTAAGTTTTTCAATTTCAGAATTGATTTTTTTCGCAAGTTCTTCTTTAGAAATCCCCTCGATTTTAATCTTTGTACTTTTTATCAAAGTGTTGGGATCATCTCCCTCCCCTTTCAAATATTTATACAATGAAAAACCCAATCTATTCCTATCATTCATTATTGGTATAAATTCGTGAAACTGCTCAACAATATTGTACACTTGTTTTTCCAATGAATCATTAGGGAAATTTTTAGTTTTTGGCGGAGGTAATGTACCCATAAAATTTCTAAAATTTAATTCTTGAATTTTTAATTAAATATAATACAAATATAAAAATTTGAATATCAAAAAGAACGGGTTTTTAAAAATTTTATTAAGGATTAAAGTTTGATTAATTAAATTTCTTCTCCTGTGTAAAATAATATTTCAAATCCGTAAATTATCAGCTTAAATTTGCATAACTAATAAGTGAATCTTAATAAGCTTAAAAAAATATTAATTATACGTTTAAGTTCTTTGGGTGATATTCTTTTAACTACACCGTTGATAAGAACCATAAAAGAAAATTATCCTCAAATTGAAATCGATTTTTTATTAAAAGATCTATTTAAGGATGTATTAATTCAAAATCCTTATTTAAATAATTTGTTTATTTATATCAGCGAAAAACATGAACTAACAAAATTAGCGGATAAATTAAAAGCTCAAAATTATGATTTAATAATAGACTTACAGAATAACTTAAGGAGCAAAAAAATAACCTCTCATTCTAAAATTCCAAAGATACGATTTGATAAAAGAGATCTTGATAAATTATTATTGGTTCACTTTAAAATTAATAGGTTAAAAAGCGCTCCGCCAATTCCGGTAAGATATGCATCTGTTTTGGGAGAATTTCAACTTGATGATAAAGGATTGGATTTGTTTACAAATAAATCTGCCGCAAATTTATTTAAAGAAGATAAAAAATATATTGGTTTCTGCCCTGGCTCAAGGCATTTTACAAAAATGTGGTCAAAAGAATATTATGTAGATTTGGGAAATCAATTGATAAAAGAAAATTATAACATCGCCTTATTTGGCGGAAAAGAAGATAAAGTTATATGTGAAGAAATTTCGGCTAAAATTCCTGGTGCAATCAATCTCAGCAATGATGACGATATTCTTCAAACAGTTGCCAATATGAAAAAGTGTGATGCAATTGTGTGCAACGATTCAGGATTAATGCATGCTGCTTGTGCTGAAAAAATTCCTGTTTTAATTTTTTTCGGTTCTACCGTTAAGGAATTTGGTTTTTTACCGTATCAAAATAAAAATGTAATTTTGGAAAATAATTCTTTATCTTGCAGACCTTGTACGCATATCGGTAAATCTTATTGTCCCAAAGGGCATTTTAAATGTATGCTTGATATCGATCCGAAAACTGCATTTAATAAATTAAATCTGCTGCTTCATTCATAATGAAAAGTATTTGGTTCATTTTCTATAATCTAATTATTATTCCTATACTTTATGGAGGTTCCCGTATTGTTGGGATTTTTAACGAGAAAATGAGGAGAGGTATAATCGGCAGAAAAAGAATTTTTGAAAACCTTATTTTAGATGCACTTTCAATAGATAAATCAAAGAAATTACTTTGGTTCCATTCGTCTTCACTTGGGGAATTTGAACAAGCTAAACCAATAATTGAAGAACTGAAGAAAAATCAGAACTTAAATATCTTAATAACATTTTTTTCTCCATCAGGGTATGAAAATTCTAAAAGGTATCCCTACGCAGACCTTGTAACATATATTCCGTTCGATACAAGTTCCAATGCAGAAAGATTCATTAAATTAGTTCGCCCCGAACTCGCTGTAATGATGCGATATGATATATGGCCAAACCATATTTGGGCAATGAAAAAAGCCGGGATCACTTCGTACCTGGTTGATGCCACAATGGAGAGTAATTCTTTAAGAAAAATTCCCTTGATTAAAAATTTCCACAAAGTTCTTTTTAAAGATATAACCAGGATTCTTACTGTTTCTGAAAAAGATGCAAAAGAATTTAAAGATTTTGGAATTAATGGAGATAAAATAAAAGCTATCGGGGATACAAGATTTGACCGTGTTTATCAGAGGAGTTTATCGGCACGCTCACGGAATTTAATTAGGGATGATATATTAAAAAACAAGAAAGTCTTTGTTGCAGGAAGCACCTGGGAAGTAGATGAAGAGGTAATTCTTCCGGCATTCATAAAATTAGCTAAATATGATAAAAATGCTATCCTAATAATAGCTCCCCACGAACCTACCCTGGTACATCTTGAAAAAATTGAAAATGATTTTAGTAAAAAAATTGATACGATACGATTCTCCTTTTTAAATAATTATAAAAATGAACGCGTTATAATTGTTGATTCAATCGGGATACTGCTTACATTATATACTTACGCTCATGCTGCGTTTGTCGGCGGAAGCTTTAAACAAAATATTCATAATGTATTGGAAGCAGCTGTTTATGGAATACCTGTATTATTCGGGCCTAAAATAGAAAAGTCTACGGAAGCGCATGAATTAATAAAAAGGGGAAGCGGAATTATGATTAAAAATAAAAAAGAAGCTTACCGCCAGCTTAGGACTTTATTCAGCAACGAAAAATTAAGAAAAGAGAAAGGGGAAATTTCTTATAAATTTGTTCAAGAAAATTTAGGGGCAACGCAACGAATGCTTGAAGAAATATATAAAGTCATCTAAGAAATTTCGGACTTCGAATTTTGGATTTAAAATCCGCAATT
>CAYUVK010000059.1:0-24769 GCA_964448105.1 uncultured Ignavibacteriaceae bacterium | reverse complement strand
CAATTTGAAATTTTATAAATACCTTTCCTTTAAAATTTTCAAATGATGCATTTCGTGGCCTGCAATTATATAAAGCAATGCAAGAACAGATACTTCCTTTTGATTTGCTATCCCTTTTTGATTAAGCATCTCTTCTGTAAAATTTTTAAATAAGCTTATTGTAGATTTCCTAACAGCTCTATAGTCCTCAAGCAGATTTGTTATAGTTCTGTTTTTAAAATTTGCTTCTTTAACGTAATCATCCTGCTCAAAGCTTGGCAGAGATTGTTTTTCTTTCCTTGAAATACACAAAGCCCTGTAACACATAATCCTTTCTGTATCAATCATATGCCCTAATACTTCCTTTATACTCCACTTTCCTTCCGAATAAGCATAATTGGCTTCATTTTCCGGAAGTGACTGGAGAACGCTTTGAATTTCCTGGTATTGGTTTTCTAAATTTCTTAAAGGATCATCTCCTTTAACATCTTTAATATAACCTTCGTAAAAAGCCGTATATTCTTTTTTTTCAGGTCTTCTCATAAAAACTCCCTATAAAAATTAAATATTTCATATTTAACATCTAAAATTTCTCCTGAATTTGCAACCTTCTTAAGCTTTTCACTTTTTATAAAACAATTTAACTATTGAAATTTATACCATTTTTTAAATATACCTGCTTTTAGTACCAAAAAATAAGTTTGATTCTGGTAATTTTAAAAGCTACTTTTAAACGAAATCATTATAACTATAAGGGACAATCGGATGAAAAATTGAATACATCTGGTTTACCCTCTTAATCATTTTTCCATTCTTACTTTATTGGAGAGGGGCGTTTATTATTTAAGATCAATTCAAATCCAGATGTAAAAACAAAACTTTACAAAAAATAGTCTAAGATTTATCTCATTATCAAAATTTCTATAGTATATCAAAAATTTGGCAAAAATTTCACATAGTATTTAATTTTAAGGTATGTAAAAATAGAAATAAAGCCAAATTTGCAAAGGTATTAAAATTGCTTTTAAAATCTTTTGACAAATATATTGGGTTGTCATAAATTTAATTTTTAGGGGGTATTTATGAGTAAACTTCACTTTTCCCTTATTTTTCTCCTAATTACTTTTAATTTAACAGCAAAGCAGGATTCACTATTTACTAAAATTATTGGCGACACCGTGCAGATATGGAATATTAATGTTGAGGCAAATTGTGTATCGGAATTTGATTATCAAATATTATTTGTAAGCAGTTATACTATTGCTGTTACAGAGTGCGATACAGTAGGACCACTCGCAAATTGCATTTGTAACTTTGATGTTCATGTTTCTTTAATGGGTTTAAATACGGGTCAATATACTGTTTCAGTTTACAGGCAGGAACTGAAGAAATATTTTTATCCCAAAGATACTACTAAACTTATAGGAGAATTGACTTTTTATTTGGAAAATTCATCTGTTCAAACAATGTCCTCATATTTTCATCAAAGTGAATGTCATCCATTCGTAGATGAGCAGACTTTTACTGCCCGTTATTGGTATCCAGAAGCAGTTTCTTCAGCAAAAGCAATGCATGATGAAGTAGAATTAAGGAGTGTATATTCAGATGATGTATTGTTAGATGGGAAATCAACAACATGGAATTATAAATTTTCCTGGTATGATCAACCAAATGATCGCCTGGAATATCTTTACTTTCACAATGATCCAAACGGCGTAGTGTTTGACAGTGTCTCTTTAACTAGTGTTTGTTGTGTCATGTATATTACTGATGAATGGTTTGATAGTGATTCTGCAATAGCTTATGTAGAAGCTGAAGGTGGAAAAATATTTAGACAGCAAAATCCTGATTATGTTATTTCTGCTTCACTCTATCAAGCATTGGTTCCATATTCTTATCCCTGCTGGTCTGTAACTTATTTATCAAAAATTGATAATACCAAAAAATTCTCACTTTATTTTGATGCCAGAAAAAATTCTTCCCCCTTAATATCTTTTTCTCCTGAAGTTGATACATTGTTTTTACTGGGTGGATGTACAACACCTGAATTGAGTTTTCATTCAGGAAGTATTGGGGCTGCAGATAATATATCTCTTGAACCAGGCTTTAATACATCAGTTATGACCAGGGATTCTTTAGACAGCTATATTCAGGCTGATAATAGTTATTTCTTAGTAGTTCGTTCAACCGGAAATTATGATTATGAAATATGGTATTATCCCAAATCTTATCCCCCATTCGATCCAGTTTTAATTCCATTTGATTCAACTTTTTATTTTGGACAGCGTGATTTTGATATTCAATTAAAAGTAAAATTAAACGGAAAACCAATCGATTCGTTAACTCAATCTTTTATTGCAGATTTCGGGTTAGGAGTTGAATCCGGTGATCCTTTGCCGAAAGAGTACACTCTACTTCAGAATTATCCAAATCCATTCAATCCTGCCACAACCATAAAATATGAACTGCCAAAAGAATCAAAAGTTCAGCTCATTATTTATAACATACTTGGAAAAAAAGTAGCAGAGCTCGTAAATTCTTTTCAAAAAGCAGGCATGTATGAAGTAATTTGGAACGCAGAAAATTTTGCAAGCAGCGTTTATATATATCAAATTAAAGCAAATGGTTTTATTTCCTCTAAGAAATTAATATTGCTCAAATAAATTTCTGGATTTAAAAAAAATATGAAACAGGGATTAGGATGAAAAAAATATTAATTGTTGGGAATCTTCTTATAACAACAATCTTTATTACCACTTCATATTCCCAATCAAATATTAAAACATGGACTGAAACAACAGTAAAAGATTTTTCAGATAATGAACTGAATGATCTTATCATCACCCAAAATTTAGATGGTGAAGTTCAGCTCCTAAATCCATTGATTAAAATAGTAGAAGATTACAATAATCAATCTTTAAAGAGGTTGAACTCAAATTTGTTACTTATTCTGCGCAGGAAATAACAACACCCTTCATTTTGAAAGTGCATCTGCCTGGGATGAAGCAACTTGCTTAAGAAATATTCTTGATTTAAAAGATGGACAAATAAAAATTGTGGCTGATGTAAATGGAACTTCTAATAAAGTGCCTGATTCATACACATTATTCCAAAATTATCCTAATCCATTTAATCCCGCTACTACAATAAGCTATGATCTGCCGAAAGCATCAGAAGTACAAATAGTTATTTATAATATTCTCGGTCAAAAAGTAGTCGAACTGGTTAACTCTTTTCAAAAAGCCGGAATATACAAAATTAAATGGAATGCAAATGGATTTGTAAGCGGTGTTTATATTTATCAAATAAAAGCTAATGAATTTATGTCAAGTAAAAAACTGCTACTACTTAAATGAGTTTGAAAAAAACTTTAAGATTAACATGAATATTACCTGCGGAAATTTTGAAGGTTATGTTTTTGAATAGACTTTTTATTCCCAAATCTTTACTTCAAATAAACCTGAAGAATTTGCGACACCTCTAAACATCCCTTCCGTATTGAAAGTCGTTACATAATTTCCATCTTTATCTACAGCTATTAGACCGCCGTCCCCAGGTTTCAATCTTTTATGTATCATTTCTTCGGCTGCTTCTTTAATCGAATAATTTTTATATTCCATTAAAGCCGAAACATTAAATGCAATTGTATTTTTTATAAATAGTTCTCCCGTTCCTGTACATGAGACGGCACATGTTTTATTATTAGCATAAGTACCTGCATTTATTAAAGGGGAATCCCCTACCCTGCCGGGCATTTTATTTGTTAAGCCCCCGGTTGAAGTAGCTGCTGCTAAATTTCCATATTCATCTAAGGCCACACACCCGACTGTTCCATGTTCTCCTTCAATTTCCTCTTTATACTTCTGCCATTGCTCATATCTTATTTTAGTATTAAAATAACTATTAGGAACAGTCACTAAATTAAATTTTTTAGCTAATTTATCTGCTCCTTCACCTGCAAATAAAATATGCGGAGTTTTTTCCATTACTAACCTAGCCAGTATAATTGGATTTTTAACATGCTTAACAACCGTTACTGCACCGGATGAAAGATCCCTTCCATCCATAATTGAAGCATCAAGTTCATGGGTTCCAGCAGAAGTATAAACCGCACCTTTCCCGGCATTAAATCTTTCATCATCTTCAAAATATTTTACAACCGACTCAACAGCATCAAGACTCGTACCTCCTTTTTCTAGAATGTCTTTACCAATCTGTAAAGCTTTTTTTAAATCTTCGATATATCCTTCTTTAATAGAATCCTGCAGTGATTTGCTAATTGTTCCTGCACCTCCGTGAAGTACGATTGTATATTTCTTAACCTGCTTCGAGGAGGCTTTTTGCGAAGGGATAAATTGAATTGCAACAACAAAAAAAACAGCAGACAATATTAATAAAAATTTTTTCATTTCTTTTTCCGTTCAATTAAAATTTTACCGAAAGAAAATTTATTTTTTTTACTTTGAAGAATTTAAATATTTTTCCAGTCTATCAATAAAATCTATTTGCGCAGGATTGATCTTTTCCTTTACTTCTTCAACGGTAAAAAATTCTCCCTTATCAACTTCAGGGAAATTTTGTTTTTCACCTGAACGGGGCGGCCATTCTATTTCAAAGGTATTGCATGTTATTTCAATTGGTGAATCATCTCTCACTTCGTAAGCCCAGGCATATACCTTTTTCCCGCTTTTTTGAATTACTGAATCTAAAGGGATGAATTTACCCTCGGGAACTATCCCGGTTTCTTCTTCAAATTCCCTTTTAGCTGCTTCAAACAAATCTTCGTCCTTCTCTGCTAATCCTTTCGGAATCCCCCAGTATCCTTCATCTTTTTTTGTAAAGAAAGGCCCACCGGGATGGACTAAAAACAATTTTAATTCCAAATTTTTCAAACAATACATCAGTAATCCGGCACTGATTAAATCTGCCATTATCGTCCTTTATTATAAAATATAGATCTATAATTATTTTGAATATAATCTCAAACCGATTAAGCCTACAATTATTAAAAATATAAAAAATATTCTTATAAAGTCTTTTGATTCATTAAACAAATAGATCCCGAGAATTGCAGTACCAACTGCTCCGATTCCTGTCCAGACCGCATACGCAGAACCAACAGGCAAAGTTTTTAACGAATAAGCTGATAATCCCATGCTTATTAAAGCAAATATTACGGTTAGAATACTTGGCAGAAGTTTTGAAAATCCGTTTGAGTATTTCATACTAATTGCCCATGCCGTTTCAAAAATACCAGCGATAAAAAGAATAAACCAGGTTGCTTTATTCAATATTATTAACCATTTAAAAATTATTACTTAAATAGTTCCGAAATATAATTCGGTGTCATATTCAAATTTTACTTTTCCTTTCGATTCGTTTTGATTAAATATTTCTTCCAGCTTTTCTATCACTGGCTTATATTTGGGATGATCCGGCATAGGAGCATATGAAGAAGAAGACAATCTTCCTTTTAGTCCCTCAAAATCAAAAACTTGATAACTGGGAAATATTTTCAGTTCATATTTACTAAAGAAGCTGTTCAGAACTTTTTCATTTACATTTTTATGATCAACTAATTCATAATCAACAGAATAATTAATTAATAAGTCTTCATATTCTCTAAGGAATGGAGTTGAATTTGTTTTCCTGTTATTCCATATTAATGAAACAAACCTGTCTTTCTTTAAAATTCTTTTAAATTCCTTTTTAGATTTTTCAACATCGAACCAATGGAATGCCTGCCCTGCAGTAATTAAATCGATACTGTTATTCTCAATCCCGGTTTCTTCCGCATTGCCGTTTATGCTTTTAAATTTTTTGTAATTCTTTAACTGCTCCTCTCCTGCTTTTCTCATAGCTTCATTTGGTTCCACTCCGAAGACTTCATTTCCATTTTCAAGAAAAAGCTTTGATAATATTCCTGTGCCGGAACCAATGTCTGCAATCACCCATGAGCTGGTTAGATTAATCCTTTCTTTTAAATAATTAATTATTTCTTCAGGATAACCGGGACGATATTTTATATAATTTTCTACTCGGCTGGAAAATCTTTGCTTTGAGTCTTGAAATAAATCCATATATTTTTCACCTATTAGTTTCAGTTAAATATAATTAAAGATGTCAATAAAATGAAAAGTATAAAATATATTATTCTTTTATTTCTAAAATCAGATATTTTATCTCGATTGATATACATACAAATTTTAATTAAAATTGGATCATAATAAAAAAGGTAAAGTTTAGATGAATCCTAAGCAAATTAAAATTTCGGATATGAAAAATCTTTTAATAAAATGGGATAATGATTCTGAAAGTGTAATAAATTTAAAATATTTAAGAGATGAATGCCCCTGTGCCAATTGCAAAGGTGAGACTATTTTATTTAAAACATACCGACCCGAAAAAAAAGCCGAAGAAACACCCGGGATGTATAAAATAAAAAATATTGAAACAGTCGGCGGATATGCTATTCAAATTACATGGAAAGATGGACATGATACAGGAATTTATTCATGGGACTATTTGAAAAAATTAGACGCTAACCAAAATAAGGGAACATCAGAGGATTATACCAATCTTTTATGATTACAAAAAATGAATTGAAATATTATTCTAATTTGCTGAAAAAAAAATTCCGTGAAGAAGAAAAGAAATTTATTGCCGAAGGTGAAAAAATTGTTGTGGAAGGATTAAAAAGTAGTTTTATCTATGAGAAAATATTTGCAACGCACGAATTCTATGAAAATAAAAAAGATTATTTAGATGATTTAATTACCGGTAAAGATATTTTAGAAATTCTTAAAAGCCAGGATTTCAATAAAATTAGCGATACAGTTCATTCTCAAGGTATAGCTGCAGTTTTTAATATTCCTCAAAATAAGAATCAATTAGATCAAATAAGTTCAAATTTAATTGTTTGTCTCAATAATATCTCGGATCCCGGCAATGTGGGAACGATTTTACGAAATTGTGATTGGTTCGGAATAAATGAAATAATATTAACTAAAGAATGTGCAGAGATATATAATCCAAAAACAATTAGAGCAAGTATGGGTTCGATATTTCATCTTAAAATTTTTGATGAAACGGATTTTACTCTTCTTTCAATTCTTAAAAAGAAAAATTACAAGTTATTAACTGCAGATATAAAAGGTGAAAATATTTATAAATATAAATTTCCCGAAAAAGCTGTTATCAGTTTTTCAAATGAGGCTTGGGGTCCTACACCTGAATTATTAGAAGTATCCGATAATTTAATTACCATTCCAAAATATGGAAATGCAGAATCACTTAATGTTGCAAGTGCGTCAGCAATCATATTAAGTAAAATAAAAGCTATGGAGAGTAATGGAATTAATTAAAATCTTCCAAAAATCCATAGCTCGAAAATTACAAAAGTAACAAAACAAATTCTTTTTAATTTATATCAGTAAAAGCCGGCCTGCCTGCATTTACCCATGCTGTGTAAAATAGTGATGCTAGATCTTCCTCTGCTGTTTTAAATTGCGTTTCGCTAATATACTTTGTCCTAGACCAAAAAATCCTGTAATAATCATCACTTTCCGTAGAGCCTGATTCCGAATGAGCCAATTTATCCCCGTCTAAAAGAACAACGTTCACACTGTTAGCATTGGAAATGTAATTAAAAATGAAATTAAGTGGGTTGCTAATAAAATTTACATTTGATGAGTCTAATATTTGTTTAAGAGTATTTATATGCTTATCAACCATAGTTACTTCATACCTAAAATGCACCCCTTTCTGGTTAGAAAGTTGACCGTTATAATTAACCGTAGTATGCATGGGCTGATGTCCATCTGCAACATAATGACCAAGATCAGCTGCATAAATTAAAATTTTATCCCTATTTTTTTCCTTAAATGCTTCGGTTAAATTATTCAATGTTTGCAAAGTTGCCCAAGGTAGAATTCCTTTTGAGGTTACTGTACTATCACCGTATTTAGAAATCAATTCGCCCTTGTTTTCAATCATTTGACCATTTAAAAACTCTTTATAAAAATCAATATCGATATAATGACGAGGAGCTTCTGTTTTATCTGCTTCTCGTCTAATATCTGCATCCGAGGCATGTTGTCCTAAATAATTTTTCCATACTTTAAAGGAATTCATTTCTTTCGGAAGAATTTGAACTGCATTCTCGTTTATAATCGTATGTCCTTTTGCTCCCCATGAGTAAATGAAACTTAGCGGCAAAAATATTATTATAAAAGAAAGTTTTATTTTAGAATGAATCTTCATTTATTTTTTCCCTGTAATTTGAACAATTATTTTCCTGCTTCTTGAACGGTTATCGAAATCTACTAAAATTATTTGCTGCCATGTTCCCAACAGTAATTTTCCTTTAGAGAAAGGAACTGTGAATGATGCTCCCTGCAGTGCAGCCCTTACATGAGCATATCCGTTTCCGTCATGCCATGTATTATCATGCTGGTATGAAATATTTGACGGAATTATTTTTTCAAAAAAATTCGGATAATCTTTTAATAAACCCGGTTCGTGTTCAATTGTAGTAATTCCTGCGGTTGAACCCCCTACAAAAATAAGTGCCTGTCCCTCTGTAAATCCTGAATTATTTATTTGAGATTCAACGTTACCTGTTATATCGATCATGTCTGTATTCCCTCTTGTATTTACCTGGAAGGAATGTGTTTCTATTTCCATAATTTTAGAAAATTAATATAAATTTAAAATTAGTTATTGGATTTTCAAGTATCAAGGAAAAAGAAAAAAATAATAATTTAATAATCCTGATTCTATATATTTTAATTTTTTAATTAAATAAAAGATGAAAAAATCGTATCTCTGAGATTTCAAACTATCTTTCCCTTTTATTAATTTAACGATTCAAAAAACTTATTTAAAGGAATCTTTATGCAAACCAGAGATCTCATTGAAATAGAAGAAAAATACGGCGCTCATAATTATCATCCGCTTGATGTAGTTATTCAGAAAGCAGAAGGAGTCTGGGTTTATGATGTTGACGGGAAGAAATATTTGGACTGCCTTGCAGCTTATTCTGCAGTCAACCAGGGACATTGTCATCCAAGAATAGTTAAAGCTTTAAAAGAACAAGCAGACAAAGTTACTCTTACTTCAAGAGCATTTAGAAATGATCAGCTTCCTTTATTATATAAAGAATTATGTGAACTTACAGGGTATGAAATGGTTCTCCCGATGAATTCGGGTGCCGAAGCAGTAGAAACTGCTTTGAAGGCAGCTCGAAAATGGGGGTATAAGAAAAAAGGAGTTAAAGAAAATTCAGCGGAAATAATAACCTGTGCAAACAATTTTGCTGGTAGAACAATTACTATTGTTAGCTTTTCAACTGAAGAACAATACAAAGATGGGTTTGGACCTTTTACTCCCGGATTCAAAATTATTCCTTATGGTAATTCGGATGAACTTGAAAAAGCAATAACAAAAAATACTGTTGCTTTTCTTGTAGAACCTATTCAAGGAGAAGGTGGAGTTGTAGTGCCGCCGGAAGGTTTTTTGAAAAAGGCTTTTAAAATTTGTAAAAAAAATAATGTCTTATTAATAACCGATGAAATACAATCCGGATTGGGTAGAAGCGGGAAACTTTTTGCTTTTGAATATGAAGAAATAAAACCGGATGTTGTTATAATCGGAAAGGCATTGTCAGGAGGATGTTATCCAGTTTCTGCAGTTTTATCAAATAAAGAAGTATTAGGAGTGTTCAACCCGGGTGACCATGGTTCAACATTCGGCGGAAACCCGTTAGGTGCAGCCATTGCACGAGAGAGCATTAAAGTTATTGTTGAAGAAAAACTTGTTGAAAAATCTTTTGAGTTGGGAAATTACTTCAGAAATAAATTAAAAGAGATTAATTCTCATCATGTTAAGGAAGTCAGAGGCAAAGGGCTTTTTATCGGAGTAGAATTAAAACCTGAAGCAAAAGGAGCGCGTAGATTCTGTGAAGCCTTAAAGGAAGAAGGAATACTCTGTAAAGAAACTCATGAAAATGTAATACGTTTTGCTCCCCCTTTAGTTATTAAGAAAGAAGAAATAGATTGGGCTGTTGACAAAATAAAAAAAGTTCTATTAAGTGATTAATTAAAATTTATTCTTGAACTTGCTCTTGAACTTGAACTATGCTTAAGAATAGTGCCATTATTTATTTATAATGTAGTTTTGCTTTTAAGTTTGAAGAATACCTCCGGCTGAATACAAAAGGCTCCAGAAAATCTTTTATAAAAATTGCAAAAGAATTATTAAACCATTTTTCAACTTTTTCGACATAGTTTAAATTTATAATTGTTGATCTGTGAATCCTGAGAAATATATTTTCAGGGAGAATTTCTTCCCATTTTTTTAATAATCTTCTTACAATAATTTTTTCACTGCCCGCAATGTATACATAAGTATATTCACTAAAAGCAGTAATACAAGAGATCTTATTTATATGAATTAATTTAGGCTGGTTTTTAACTTCAATTATTACATGTCCGTTGTCATTAACTTTAGTAGTATCCAATTTCTCTTTTTCATTGCCGTTATTTTTCTTATTTGTTCCCTTCAAAAGTTCTTGTTTTTTAAAACGTATCTTTACAGCATTCACCACCTCATCAATCTTAAAAGGTTTAGTTAGATAATCATCAGCACCAAGTTCCATTCCCTGTCTTATATTCTTTTTTTCCACAAGTGCAGACAAAAAAATGAAAGGGATTAGCACAGTTGAGCTATCCTCAGAAAGGGATGATTTAACTGAATATCCGTCCATAACGGGCATCATAATATCACAGATTATTAAATCGGGTAAGCTTTCTTATGCTAATTGTACCCCTGCTTTTTCATTTGGAGCAAAAAAAACTTTATATCCTTCATTTTCAAGAATATCTGATAAAACACCTTGGAGAGCGTGATCATTTTCAATAACAAGAATTTTTTTCATCGTAAAACAATAATAATTCTAACACAAATTTGCAAAGATCTAATGCATCAAATATAACATAGTTCTATTTAGTATTTAGTACATCAAATATATTCTACTTCTTCATTTTTTTTGTAATAAGAATTTTTTTTGTAGTTTTCTTTTTTGTTGTCAAATTTAAATTGATTAATTAGAGATTCGAGCTTCTGATTTATTGAATTTAATGCATCCGCCGAGTGGGATATTTGTTCAATACCTGCGGCATTTTGCTGAGCAACATTACTGATGTCAACAATATTTTTACTAATAATTTCTGCAGATACCGATTGTTGTTCACTTGCTGATGCCACTTGTGCCGCTATATCATTTACTCTTTCAGCTTCCTTTATTATTTCACTTAAAACTATACCGGCTTTATCAGCCAGAACTTTTCCCTGCTCAACTTCTTCAGTACCTTTTTTCATAGAATCAACCGCATTCTTTGTATCGGTTTGAATTTGATTTATCATTACTGCTATTTCTTTGGTTGCTTTAGAAGTACGCTCAGCTAATTTCCTAACTTCATCTGCAACAACTGAAAAACCTCTTCCCTGTTCGCCGGCTCTAGCTGCTTCAATTGCTGCATTTAATGCGAGCAAATTGGTTTGATCAGCTATTTCATTAATAACTTCAATTATCTGACCAATTTCATTACTACTTTTTCCCAGGGCTTCAACTGTTGTAGCCGACTGCTTTACAATTTCCGAAATTCTTAACATACCAGTTATTGTTCCTTCAACAACTTCGCCGCCTTCTTTAGCCTTACCACCTGCTTTTTTTGCAGCTTCAGAAGCTAGGTTTGCATTCTGTGTATTTTCAAGAATAGTCTGTGCCATTTCTTCCACCGAAGCGGCCACTTCGGTAGTTTTCCCAGTCTGCTCTCTTGAACCAGCTGCCATTTCCTCAGAACTGGATGATATTTGAGCACTGGTAGAAGCTGCAGACATTATAGCTTCATTTACCTCAGCAATGGCTTTGTTTAATGATTCCGCTACAGTATTAATATTCTTTTTAATTAATTGATGATCTCCTTTATAATTCCCGTTTACCCTTATGGTCAGGTTTCCCTTTGCAAGTTCAGTCAATACTCCCGCAGATTCTTTAATGGGTGCTAATGCTGCATCTTGAATTGAATTTATACCATCAATTAATCTTTTCCAGCTGCCTGAATATATGTCTGAACTAGCTCTAAAATTCAAATTACCTTCATGGTTTTGAACAATTAGTTTATTTGCTTCCTCAAGAATTTCCTCAATTATGCTTATTTCTTTATTAAATGCAATTGCCAAAGAATCTTTATCCGAAGCTAAGTTAACTTTTTCAATTTTTCCTGAGGCAATTTGTTCGGCAGCCAGTATTTTTTCTTTTTGTGCTTGCTGAAGCTTTTTAAACAATTCCGTAAGCTCGCCAATTTCATCTTTTGAACCTGATTCAATTTCTACGTCATAATTGCCAAGTGCGAATTCATTTACAATTTCTTTCAATTTATTAATCGGTTTTGTAATTGCTGGGGCTATAAAGAAAGCACTAAGAAAAAATACAAGAGTACCTGCAACTGCGCCCCCTATAGCATAATAAATAGCTGAATTAACAGTACCGCTAAAAGTTGCGTTAAGATTATCGGATGTTTTTTTAAGACTCGTAGTAACTACATTAAATCTCTGTCTTAGTTTTTCGCCTACTTCCTCACCGGAAGATGTAGCTATATCAGATGCCATATCATAACTTTGAGTTGCTGAAGCACTTAATATTGCGTCAATTACATAACTTTTATAATCTTCCCAGATTTTTGAAACTCCAGTTATTTCTTCTTTAATTTTAGAGTTAAAATTTGATTCCATTAAATATTTTAAAGAAGCGTCAATATTTCCTTTCAATGTATCTAATTTAGTATTATTTGCATTAAACTTACTGGCAAAGGCGGGCATTGAAAACTGCATCATTAAAGACTGGATTGTCTGAAAATTTGTATACGTCTCATCAATAACTTGCTGCGGTTTTACATATTCGGAAAAAATATTTGATTTAACTTCCGACATCCGGTTCAATTGGTAATAGTTTATTGCGATAAGGATGGTAGATATTACTGCAAGCAATAAAAAACCTGCTTGGATTTTACGAACAAATTTTATGTCTTTAATCCAGTTCATCTAAAATTTCCTGTTTTTATGATACTAAAAGCTTTAATAACTCTTTTAAATATTTAATTTTTAAGAGTTTTTCACCTGTTCTTTTATTTTAAAAATAAACTACTGTTATAAAACAGAGAACAGTTCCTATAAGAATAATCGAAAAAATTTTAAAAAATTATAGCCTTTTAATGATTTTTTTCTTTTATCCCTTCAGTACCATATTCAAGAAAATCTAAAAATAGTTTAAGCTATTCTTTTAAGTCTATTAGCCTTTCCTCTTTTGGGGAAAGTAACTTAAAACATAGTAATATTTTAGCTTTAATTCATTTTCGGAAAATATTTAATTTGTTTTAATAAAATGAAATAACCGGTAGGAAATGCAACATAAAGTGTATTCACACAACAATTTATAAAGTATTAAAAGATAAATTACGAAGTAAGCTTAAAGGTTATAGCGAGTGATAGTTTTACTTTTATAGCTACCCCATTATCTTTTCCAGGATTAAATTTCGTTCCTTTTACAGCTTCAACTGCAGCCTCATCACATCCGGCACCTATTCCTTTTAAAACTTTAACATCATCAACGTCGCCATTTTCGTTAATATATATTAGTAAATAAACTTTCCCTTGTACACCTGCTTTCTGAGCTTCCGAAGGGTATTTAATTCTGCCATAAATATTTTCTATTCCATCCTTCGGTTCAGGCATAACCTGTGCAAATGGTTTGTATAATTCATCCTTTCCACTAGGAAAAATATTGTTTAAGGGAATTATTAATATGAATAGAATAAAAATATGGAGTAAATTCTTCATAGAGACCTGCCGATAAAAAAATACTATGTTTTAATATATTATCGGATATTAATCGATTTTTTTTAATTAATAATTAAAAAATTTTACACATTAAATTAATGGTTCATATTATGCTGAAAATTGATAATTTCTTATATGGCACAATTTTAGGTAGAAAGCGAAAAAGACCGGTTTTTGTAGGATAGGATTTTAATTTTAATATAAATTTTAAA
The DNA here is from genome assembly GCA_964448105.1 of uncultured Ignavibacteriaceae bacterium. GTDB lineage: Bacteria > Bacteroidota > Ignavibacteria > Ignavibacteriales > Ignavibacteriaceae > CAVQBP01. The sequence goes on along the minus strand of CAYUVK010000059.1, from coordinate 10,679 downwards.
CTGATACTAATAAAAGAAAAATTTAAATATTTAATAAAAAATTTTATATTATTAGTTTTTTCAAATAAATAATAATTAAATTGAAATCCTTGTTTTGTATGGTTTATAAATGTTTATTAAACTCCCCTCTAATAAATCTTAAGTTTTTTCCAATCTACTGAAATTGTTAGAAATTATGAAAATCTTAATAGTTGAAGATGAGATAATAATTGCCAAAGATATTGAAAGAACACTTTTAAAAGACGGCTTTGAAATTATCGGTATAGAATCTTCCGGCGAAAAAGCTATTGAAAAAATAAAAAAATCTCAACCGGATTTAATATTGATGGACATAAAATTAAAAGGGAAGATGGATGGGATAGAAACCGCAGGAATAATAAAAAATAAATTTGATTTACCTGTAATTTATTTAACTTCATATAAAGATGAACAAACCCTACTAAGGGCCAAAATCACAGAACCTTACGGTTATATTATTAAACCTTTTGATCATAATGAACTAAAAATTTTAATTGATATCTCATATTATAAACATCAAACAAGGAAAAAGTTAAAAGAAGGAAAGGAATGGCTTTCAACAATTCTTAAGAGTATTGGAGAAGCAGTAATTGCTGTCAATGCAGATGGTTCTATTCAATTTATGAATCCTCTTGCAGAAGTATTAACAGGATGGTCTGAAAATAAAGCTAAAACCAAACTATTAAATGATGTATTAACAATTTATAATGAAAAAAAAGGAAACATTTTTGTTAACTTACAATCAGATATCTATAATAATAGCCTCCAAAAAGAAAAACAATCAGGTTTATTGCTCAAAAATAAAAACAGTATTACAATTCCAATTGAATTTTATGGTTCTCCGATTGTAAATGATAAAAATAAAATCTTAGGTGCGGTTTTTACATTTCGTGATATTTCGGATAAGAAAAAAGCTTCCGAAAAAATAAGAGAAAGTGAAGAAAGATTTAGACAATTAGCTGAAAATATACGCGATGTTTTTTATGTAACAAATAAGGACTTCAGTGAAATGTTTTATGTAAGCCCTGCTTTTGAAGATATCTGGGGCAGATCATCACAAGAACTTTACTCAACAAATGATGTCTGGAAAAATTCTATTTTTCTTGATGACCGGGATTTTGTTTTTGATGAAATATCAAAATTAGAAAACAGCAATGGAATTGAAATTGAGTACAGGATAACCAGACCAGATAGAAAATTAAAATGGATACGGAACCGTATCTTTCCCATTAAAGATGAATCCGGAATAACCTTTAGGTATACGGGGATTGCAGAAGATATTACGAATCAAAAAATTGCTGAAGAAGAATTAAGAAAATTATCATATGCAGTCCAGCAAAATCCTGCATTAATTTTAATAACAGATCCTAAAGGAAATATTGAATATGTTAATCCTAAATTCTCAAATGTTACAGGTTATTCCCTTGAAGAAGTAAGAGGGAAAAATCCAAGAATATTAAAATCGGGTTTTACAAAACCGGAAGTGTATAAAATACTATGGAAAACAATAACTGCCGGAGGAGAATGGAGAGGAGATTTTTATAATAAAAAAAAGAATGGAGAATATTACTGGGAATCCGCTTTAATATCACCCATAAAAAACAGAAACGGAGAAATCACTCATTTTGTTGCGGTTAAAGAAGATATTACCGAAAGGAAAAAACAGGAAGAACAACTGATCATCGCTAAAGAGGAAGCTGAAAAATCGGATAGGTTAAAATCAGAATTTTTAGCACAAATGTCCCATGAAATAAGAACTCCATTGAATAATATTTTAACCTATACATCGCTTTTAAAAGAAGAAATGGAAGAGAAGTTGCCTCCGGAGCTTGAACCGTCTTTCAGAGTAATTAATAGCAGCGCTCTTAGGTTGATTAGAACTATAGATTTAATTTTAAATTTATCTAAAATCCAAACAGGAAATTTTGATACATATTTTGAAACAATAGATCTGGATAACGACATTCTTTATGAATTGATCCTGGAATTTTACACAAGGGCAAGCGAAAAAAATATTAAACTGAATTACAAAAATACTGCAAGTAATGTAAAAATATTCGGGGATAGTTATTCAATAGGACAAATTTTTGTTAACCTAATTGATAATGCAATTAAATATACCAGCAAAGGTGAAATAAACGTTATTCTTTATAATTTAGAAAATGATGTATGTGTTGATATTACTGATTCAGGGGTGGGAATTTCCGAAGAATTTTTACCTGCTTTGTTTGATCCTTTTACACAAGAGGATAGCAGTGACAGAAGGAATTACGAAGGGACCGGGCTGGGTTTAGCTCTTGTTAAAAAATATGTCGAGTTAAATAATGCAAAAATTTCTATGAGAAGTAAAAAGCATGCGGGAACAACATTTACAATTACTTTTAAATCATCCCAAGAATAATTTTATTGCACATTCTTAGTTACTTCAATCCCCAATTGTTCCATTCGATATCTTAATTTAGATCTTGAAAGACCAAGTATTTTCGCTGCTTTAACTTGATTACCGTTCGTAATTTTTAAAGTTTTTAATATTAATGTTTTTAAAACCAGGTCAATTTTAATACCTTTGGAAGGAATTTTTAAGACAAAATTTTCATCTTCTTTTTCGTTATTTGTACTAGCAATTAGACTGCTCAAATGATGTTCTTTGATCTCATTTTCTTCAATTAACAAAACGATCCTTTCTATAACATTTCGTAACTCTCTAATATTACCTTTCCATTTATAAGATTCCAAAATAGTTAAAGCTTCTGTGCTAATACTATTAACCTGTTTTTCAAATTTTTGGGAAAATTCTCTTAAAAAAGAATAGCTTAAAATTGGAATATCTTCCACTCTTTCTCTTAAAGGGGGAACAACTACTTTGGCAACGTTCAACCTATAATAAAGGTCTTCCCTAAAATTTCCTTTTTGAACTTCTTCTTCTAAATTTTTATTTGTCGCTGCCAAAACTCTTACATTTACAGAAATTTCTTTTTCGCCGCCAACTCTGAAAAACTTTCTTTCTTGCAAAACACGCAGAAGCTTAACTTGCAGATCTAAAGAAAGATCTGCAATTTCATCAAGCAAAATTGTTCCGCCATCTGCCAGCTCAAATTTTCCAAGTTTTGTTTTTTGAGCTGCACCGGTAAATGCTCCCTTTTCATAACCAAATAGTTCACTTTCTGCAAGTTCTTTTGGAATTGCAGCGCAGTTAATTTCAATAAACGGAAAATCTCTTCTTAGACTATTTTGATGGATGTATTTAGCCAAGCCTTCCTTACCCGTACCGCTCTCCCCTTCAATTAAAATAGTTGTATCGGAACTTTTCGCTAACTTTTCTACTGAATTTAATATTCTCTGGATCTTTTTACTTTTTCCGAAAAATTCTCGTGTTAATTCCGTACCCTGCATTAAAATATGCAGTTTATCAACTTCGGACCTTAATGCAATTTTATCACTTGCTTTGGTTAAAACCAATTTAAGCTGATCAAGATCAATGGGCTTTAATAGAAAATCGAATGCTCCTGATTTAATTGCAGTAACAGCCATTTTAACATCGGAGTATCCCGTAATCATAATAACCGGAATATGCGGGAAAGCAGTAGTAAAAGATTTTAAAAGGTCTAAGCCGTTATGGGTAGTTAAATAAATATCCAGTAGAATAATATCAGGATCATATTCTTTAATTTTATCAAAAACTTCATCCCCTTTCATGCAGATTTCAACATCATAACCGAATTTCACCAAAACTTTTTTAAGTGAAACGCAAACTAAATTATCATCATCAATAAGTAGAATTTTGAAGTTCATATTTCTCCGCCTGAAGATTAAATTTTATAAAAAATTTTGTCCCTTTCCCCAACTTTGTATCGAAATCTACACAAGCATTAATTTCAGACAAAATTTCTTTGCAGATACCTAATCCAAGCCCTGTACCGTTTTTCTTTTGTGTAAAAAAATCGCTAAAGATTTTTTCTTTGTCTTCATCTCTGATCCCTGGACCAAAGTCCTCAACTTCCCAAAATAAATTTTTATCTTTTTCAAAAGTTCTTACAACAATCGGTTTGTTTTCCGGGCTTACTTCAATTGCATTTATTATTAGATTTAGAAAAACTTGTAGAAGCTTATTTTTATTAAAATAAATTTGATGGATATTATCATCCATTTCTTTTACTATATCACATTTAATTTTACCGGCATAACCGCTCACCAGTTCAATAGCTTCCCTTGTAATATCATTTAACGAACAATACTGAAATTTTTCTTTAGGTTTGCGTGAAAAATTAAGTATATTTTCCACTAGGTTATGAATTCTATCAACAGCTTCAAGGCAAGAATCTACAGAATCTTTTACATCTTTTGGCAGGTTCTCAACCATGTTTAAATAATCGAGATTTAACTTTAATGCAAAAAGTGGATTGCGTATCTCATGTACAAAACTGGCATTTAATTTACCGAGTAATTGGAGTTTATTACTTTGAGAGTTGTCTTCGTACATCAATAAAAATCAAATGAGTTCGATTTCATCTTTATAAATTATTGCTGAAAAGTACGAATTTAATGGGTATTAAACAAGTAGGATTTATATTTTACGAACAACTAACATTGACTAATCTACTTAGCAGATTTTATTTCCTTATAGATTTCCTGGGAAACTTTTTTGGTAACTTCTTCGGAATTATAAAAGTTACTACCAATTCTTTCTTTAATTAAAGCTAACTTTGATTGAAGATTTTCTTTATTTAACACTTTTGCTTGTTCAGAGATTTCCAGTTTATCTTCAATTTTCGATTCACCGGACGATTCTTTACCTTTTTTACCCTCTAATCCGCCATTATTATATGAGTAATTATTTGAGATAGGTTTTATATTCATATTTCACCTATTGTAGTTAGCAAGCTTTCTTGAATTTTGTAAATTTCCTATTTTTAGAGCTATTTCAGCCAAATCATTCCTTTTTTTCTCAATTATATCATCGAACTTTTCCTGAATTAGTTTAGCAAATTTGTTCAATTCAGGTTCCATTTTTTTAAAATCTTCTTTATTTGCACCATTCATTAAGTCATTTTTTATTGTCTGAATTTCAGAAATTTCAGTTCTAATGGTATTTAGCAGATCAAAAAAATTATTTTCATCAGTTAATTTATCAATTTTCGTAACTAATTCCACAAAAAGAAATTTGAGTCTATAATATTTTCTTTTAAAATCATCCATAAATTCAATAAATATCAACTATAACAGACTAATCATATTTTGCATTGATATCATATCTGCAAGTTGAGACTGCAGCTTCTCATATTGACTTCTTAGACTATCGGCGCTTTTATTAATTCTATCTTGAGCCGCAGTAATTTTATCACTTAATGACGTAATATTATTATTATAACTGTTTTGTTTTAATGTTAAATATCCGCTTACACCTAAATAAGGATCAATTTGATTATATAATGTATTGGCTAATCCATTTGTTGAATTAAATAATGCAGCTACCTGATCAGCATTTTCGTTTACTTTTTGTTCAAAAGTAGTTGTATCCGAAATAGACAACCCGGTACTTGTATCAAATGTAATACCTATTTGAGATAAGCTATTCATATCTCCAGTAGGGATCCCTGAAATTCTTGTATATGCAACGCTTCTTAAAATATTTAATAAAGAAGAAGCATTAGAATCGTAAGAAAGAACTCCTTGACTTGAAGATGAAGTGGCTGTTGAATTTGTTTTTAAAAACTGATATATGTCGTTAAATTTAGTAATAAAATCTTGAACTTTTGATTCAATAGTTTTAACATCATTGGCCACTGATACACTTACATCTGCATCTGAAGATTGCATAGCAGCATTCAAATTAAAAGTAACACCGGAAACCAAATCATCTATAATGTTTGAATTTCTGGAAATACTAAGCCCGTTAAAAGTTAATTTAGCGTTCAGTAGTGAATTATTTGAAATATCTGAATATAAAAAACCAGCTGTATCAGGACTGGTAGATTGATCAAATGCGGTGCGACTTGTGCCAATATTCAAACCAACTGAAGATAATGCTGTTGAACCTCCGGAATCACTCAATTCTTTTATTCTATAATCTACTCCAGTATTTTTAGAAGTAAGAGACAATTGAGTATAACCGCTAGCAGGACTAAACGAGGAAGCCGTAACCGCCCCTGAAGCACCTTTTTCTTTTACAACACCTATACCAAGATCACTTACAACATCAAATCCGCTTGTATTGGTAATAGAAATATAATTTTTCGAATTATTGACTGTCAACTTTAATGAAACATCTTCTGGATTTGGAGAATCTAAAACCTTTTCTGCTGAAACACCTGAAATATTAGAATTAATTTTAGCAGCAACTTCATCTATTAAATTTTCATAAGTTCCGCCGCCATCAACCGATATAGTTGTTTCGGTACCATTTAAATCTACTGTAAATGTACTAGCACCCCCGGTATATGATGTCGAAGCACTTTTTGTGCTGGATTCAACAACAGCTTTATCTGAATTTATTGCATCTCTAATTTTCTCCATTACAGTTTGATTGGTCTCACTTCCAGAAAAAGTAACTTCGACATTACTTGTAAAATCCGGATTAGTACTGTCCCCGGTCTTTATTATAAAAGTATGAGTTCCAGTTAGAGCACTAGATGTGGAGGAAGCAAAATCCTGAGATAATAAAACATCATTTTTAGCTAATTGACTTACCCTCATATTATAAGCGCCAATAGAGGCTGAGTTATTAACTGATGAAGATATAAAAGTAGTATTAGATGAAGTAGCGGCTTTATTATTAAATAGTGAAGTGCTGTCAGTAATTTTAAAATCAACAAGAAGGCTTTTTAAAGCACTTAGCTTTGAGCTGAAAGTAGAATAAGCCGATGATAAATTTTGATAACGTGTTTTTCTAGTCGAAATTGGTGATAGAATTTTATTTGTTTGATCAGTTATATATGAATTAACTAACGCAGTTATATTTGATGTTGTTAAAATAGTATCTAAAGTACTTGAAGACATAAATGCCTCTATTTATTAAAAGCTGCTACCCAGGATTCTTTAAGTTCGGTAAGTATATTATATACAATCTCATAATTCTTATTTCTCATTTCTTCCTGGCAGTATTGATAAAGTCTTAACAACCCGGTAGAAATTTCACTAACTTTCTTATTACTAAAACTTAAAGAACTGATAAGAACCTGAAGAGCTTCGTTGGTTTTTGCCAGGTTATGCTTTTTGCAATTTACAATTGCAAAATCATATATTTTTATTAAAAGCTGTTTTGGTGTTGCTTGTGTTATTTCGTTTACCAAATATTGATTCAATCTATTCCGGTTTTTAGAAGCGAAAGTTGAACTGTACATTTAATAAATTTCCTGAATATTTTCATTACATAAAAATTCCCGGGGAAGAATTTCCCCGGGTTCGAACATTACCTATTTTTATCTAAAGAGTGCTAAAAGATTTTGAGGCTGAGAATTAAGCTGAGATAACATTGAAGTTGCAACTTGCTGCATTATCTGACCTTTTGTTGCATTCAATTGTTCCTTAGCTACATCAGCATCAAACAATCTTGAAACAGAAGCAGATGAATTTGCTATTGCTGCTGTTAAGAAGTCATTTTTAATTGTCAATCTTTGTTCATAGTTACCAATTTTTGATATCGATTCATCAACAGTATTTTCAAATGTTGCAATGTAAGCAGCTAAACTACCAATAGCTTCTGCTGTTGTACCTGCGCTAGCTAATTGAGTTAATGCAGTATAACCAGCAGTACCAACAGCTTCAACAGTAAATGCAGATGTTGAAAGTGTAGCAGCACCTGACAATGAACCAGAAGCATTATTGAAATAGTCTAATGATAACTTATCTGTAGAATCTGCACCAGTCTGGAAATTAAATTGTGAAGAAGATAATGATGATAAGAGTTTGGTATCATTAAACTTTGTTGTAGAGAAAATGTTGGCGATTTCTGTAGCGAGAGCTTTAATATCACCGGAAATTTTCGAACTATCAGTTGCAGGATTTGAAGAATCAGCAATTTTAGCTTTGATAGATGTTATCAAATCTTTAACACTGGTTAACTGTGATTCTGCAGTAGAAAGCATATCCTGCGCGGATCCAACGTTTCTTTGAGCAGATTGCATCAATTGTACTTTTTGGTCAAGAGATTTTCCAACTGCATAACCAGAAGTATCGTCAGCTACAGAATTAATTCTTTTACCGGTAGCTAATCTTAATTGAGCTTTTGTAGTACTTGCATTAACTGTTGCTAACGCATTATATGCACGTAGTGCATCGATATTTGAGTTTATTCCGAAACCCATAATAAACCTCCATGTTTATTTTGTTTGTTTTATTTACCAGACATCCTTGTCCGGACTACATTATTTAACTAGAATATTTTTATTCTCAAGTCTATTATCGGAAGCAGTTTTTATTTGTTTAGTCTTTCAATTAAATAATTATCATACCCGATTTTTCCACTTTTTTATCAAAATTGCAAGTTTATGATAAGGATTTACTAATTGACTAATTATGATTGTTAAATTTTTAGTAGGGGAATAGATTGCTGCAATTGGAAAAAAGAGGTTTTTTATAAGTAGCAAGTTTGCTTAATTTCAGAGTAAAAGATATATTTTTACACCGTAAACTGCCTTCCAATTTAATTCACTTCAAAGCTTTTAATAATCAACTCATTTTTCTTGATAGAGAATGTTTATGCTATACAAACCGCTTTTACTATGTATTGAAAATGCTTAGACTCCCCATCCAGAGTATCAATATTAATATTAGATTCTTTCATTGCTGATAATAGCTTGGGGGATAGTCTTTCCATTTCAATAACAACATATAATATATTTGTTATTTTAAATCCTGCCTCTTCAAACATATTAAAAATGGATTTACGTGTAAAAAACCTTAGATGTGTACTATCCATAATTCCAAAATCCTGGTATTCCCATTCCCCTTCTAACAATTTTTTCACTACTGACCAATGCCTGACATTCGGAATGCTGGCTACAATTTCCCCCTTATTTGATAATTTTGTTTTTATTTTTTGTAAAACATAATTTGGATCAACTAAATGTTCTAGAACATCTGCAAAAATGATTGTATCAAAATATTTATCCGGCAGCTGAGAAATAGCATCTTCGATAGGACCGGTAATTACCATATCCAACCTTTCAGCTGCCAATGATGCAATATCATTTACATATTCGACACCCCACACTTCAGCATATAATTTTTCTTTTAATACTGCACCTAACATCCCAATTCCACAACCAACATCCAATATCTTTTTAGAATTTGGATTAATTAATTTTTGTACATCCTGCCTCTCATTTTCATAATAACCCTTATCTTCCTTAGCTATCACTTTTAGCTTTTCGATACCATTATCATTATTATTTTTTAAAATTTGACTGGTTTGCTTTATTTCTACCGAATTATTCTTGACGGGAATTTTGTAGTCAGGATTAATAGCTGACAATCTATTAAAAATATTTAATGCATCTTCCAATTTATTTTCTTCATATAAAAACAAGCCAAACTTTGAAAGTGCCTCTTCATATTCCGGAAATTCGTCTAAAATTTGCTTGTATATTTGAACAGACTTTTCTTTTTCATTTTGCCGTGTAAATATTTCTGCCTGGTTCAACAATAAATTTGCCCAATTACTAATTAAAACATTTTTTCTTTCCGGAACATTTTTAATTAATTCTTTCCACTTATTTAAAAATAAAACCCTATTCCTGTTTAAAATTTCTCCCGCAGTTTCTTCTTTATCTAAATACTTAATAATCTTTAATGCTCGAATTGAACCACTCCATTCATGGTTATAACCAGATGATGGGACTATGTAAGATTTTAATGCGGCTAATTTGATTTGCAGTCCCATATCCCATTCCTCGAAATAACATGGAGTATATCGGTTATCGAATTTTAAAATATTTTTATTGAATAAATCAGTTTTTACTGCAAATAAAAATCCGGAAACTGCATCTACTTCAATTGGAGTACTAAATGTGCTTTTATCAAAATAAGCTAAATCTTTTACCTTATAGAAATTAAAAAAAGAGCCTTGTGGTCCTACAATTGCCGCATCAGGTAGTTTTAATAAATGTTCTTCTAATTTTTCAATGGTTTCCCTGCTTATGTTTAAATCCGAATTTAGAATGAATGTAACTGGTGTTTGTGAAATATTTAATCCAATATTCCATGCTCTAGAAACTCCGACATTTTTTTTCATTGCAGCAAAATAATTAATCCTCGGATGATCTTTTAATTTTTCCGCCATCTCAGGAGAATTAAAAATTAAAATTACCTCACCAGGAATATCTTCAAGATCTTGCAACAATTTAATAATGTTATAAGGACTAGCGGGAGACATATCCAATACCGGAATAACAAAACTTCTAATGTTACTTTTATTATAATTTAAATCATTTTGTTTCACGTTAAAATTATTTCCCATTATAAAATCTAACTAAATATTTTTAACTATTTTAATTAATGATTCAGCTGATTTTTCCCAAGTATAATTTTTTATATCTTCCCCAGCTTTTTGTCCTATTTGTTTTAAGGCATCTCTATTATAATATGCATATTCAAGTTTAGAGATTATTTCATCAATATCAGGTTCTTCCCAGTCTGCAATTAATTTTTTGTTATCATCAAAT
>CAYUVK010000058.1:22306-31132 GCA_964448105.1 uncultured Ignavibacteriaceae bacterium | reverse complement strand
GGATATTCTGTTAATGGGTATGGAATGGGTGATTTAATTGAATCAATGAATTCAGTAAGCAAAACCGAAATTGAAGAGCTTATTTTTGAATATGAAGACAAGTATGATGTTAACCCAGTTTTAAAAAAAAATGGGAAAAAGCATTCATCTCTAAAAGATGCTGCAAAAATAGAACTTGGTTTAAGAGCCTTTCTTAAAAAGGATAACTTTAAAGGATTTACAACCACTTTCGAAGATCTTCATGGTTTAAAACAGCTCCCGGGTTTGGCTGTTCAAAGACTAATGTCCGATGGCTATGGTTTTGGTGCCGAAGGTGATTGGAAAACTGCCGCACTTGTTAGGGCAATAAAAGTAATGTCTGCAGGATTAAATGGCGGCACTTCCTTTATGGAGGATTATACTTATCACCTCGATCCTTCCGGTATGAAAGTTCTTGGTGCACACATGCTTGAGATTTGTGAATCCATTGCTGAGGGAACTCCTGCTCTTGAAATAAAACCTCTATCTATTGGAGGTAAAGAAGCTCCGCCGCGCTTAATCTTCAATGTAACTGAAGGACCTGCGATTAATGCCTCAATCATTGATATGGGAAATAGATTTCGAATGATCGTTAACGAAGTTGATGTTGTTAAACCTGATGCACCGCTTCCTAAGTTACCTGTTGCAAGGGTTGTTTGGATACCCAGGCCAAATTTAAATGTCGCTGCAACAACATGGATTTTAGCCGGAGGTGCTCATCATACAGGTTTTAGTAAAGCTATTACAGAGGAATATTTGGAAGATTTTGCGGAAATAGCAGGTATTGAATACTTGCTTATTAATGGATCAACAAGTATTTCCGAATTTAAAAAAGAATTACGATGGAATGATTTGTATTACTCATTCAACAGAGATCTTTAATATATCAATTCAAACCGAAATTTTTCTGTAATAAATCTTAATATCTTTAAACGAATTTTTTAAAATGGAAAAAATTTATATCTCTCCCGATACTCGCGGATTAATTTTCGATTGTGATGGAACACTAGTAGATTCTATGCCCTTGCACATGAATGCATGGGAAGCAGCTTTTAAGAAGTATAATTCATATTATAACGAAGATTTCCTTTATTCACTTAAAGGAATGAAAGAGCTAGAAATAATTGATTTATATAATAAAAAATTTAAAACCAATTTAGATCCTCATTTAATGGTTAATACCAAACATGATTTTTTTATGGAGCATATTAATGATGTAAAACCAATTGAATTAATTGTTGACATTGCAAAATCCTTTTATGGTAAGCTTCCTCTTGCAGTAGTCTCGGGAAGTGTAGGAAAAATTGTTAAATCAGAATTAAAAGTATTGGGGATCTTAAACTTGTTTGAAGTAATCCTGACTGCTGATGATCCCTATAAACCTAAACCTGACCCGGATGTATTTTATGCTGCAGCATCAAAAATAAATTTGGCACCTGAATACTGTGTAGTTTTTGAGGATGGTGATGCAGGACTAAAGGCTGCTGAAAAAGCGGGGATGAAAATAATAGATATTCGAAAATATATTAATAATGTGTAACTTGTAATTATTATTGTTATAATCTCTTTTAAGAGAAAGGATTGAAGATTGAAGAAAGTCGCTTTGACTGGAATTAAAAAACTAGAGATAATAGAAGCTCCTAAACCTAAAATAATTAATGAAGATGATGTTCTTTTAAAAATTGATACCGTTGGTGTTTGCGGCTCAGACATGCATTATTATAATGAAGGGAAGATTGGAGATCAAATTATTGAATTTCCATTTGCTGTCGGTCATGAATGTTCTGCAAAAGTAATAGAAACTGGGAAAGCAGTCTCAAAAATTAAAATTGGAGAAATAGTTGCTGTTGAACCAGCAGTTTCCTGTCATAAATGTTCGCAATGTTTGAGCGGAAGAGAACATACCTGCTTAAATTTAAATTTTCTTGGCTGCCCCGGTCAAATTGAAGGTTGTTTATCCGAATATATTGTAATGCCTGAAAAAAATTGTTACCCGGTTCCTGAAAACATGAATGGTGCAGAAGCAGCTTTAGTTGAACCGTTAACAATTGGATATTATGCCGCACAATTCTTAGATCAAATAAAGAATAAAAATTCTGCTGCTATTTTAGGTGTCGGACCAATAGGATTAAGTGTTATGTTATCTCTTCAAATTATGGGGATAGAAAAAATATTTGTTACAGATAAATTAGATTATAGAATCGAAACCGCAAAAAAAACCGGCGCAGTATGGGGAGGAAACCCGGATAAAGAAGATATTGTTTCTGCAATTAAAGATATCAATCATGAATTGTTTGATGTAGTGTTTGAATGCTGTGGTCAGCAGGAAGCTATTAATCAGGCAGTTGAAATACTAAAACCGGGGGGGACTTTATTAATTATTGGAATTCCTGAAGTTGATAGAATTTCCTTTGATATTAGTAAAGTTAGGAGAAAAGAGATCTCCATTCAGAATGTACGCAGGCAAAATAATTGCATACAGCCCGTTATAGATTTAATTGCTTCAGGGAAATGGTCACCGGATTTTATGGTTACTCATTCTTTTCCATTTGAAAAAACAGAGAAAGCATTCAAAACGGTTGCTAATTATGAAGATAAAGTTATTAAAGCTTTAATAAAATTTTGATATTTTTTTCATTGATTCAATTTAAAGCCAATTAATCGGATCTTTTCTTAAATTTAATTCATTTGTGCTTGAGTTAACCCGCCTTCTGAAAATACCTTGTAAATTTTTTTAACTGAAGATAAGTTACAAATCATTTTAATTATAAATCTCACAGTTAAAAATCAAAATACAAAGGGTAAATTAATGAAGTTAACACGAAGGGAATTTTTTGCGAAAACATGTCAAGGCGCAGCAATAATTGCAGTCCCAACTCTATTAAGTTCAATTCTTGAAAGCTGCGGTAATAATTCAAACCCGGTTTCTGCTTCTTCATCGGGTTTGCAGACAATACAGGCTTCGCCAAAAAATAATGTAATTACTTTAACTATAGACTCTTCCTCCCCATTATCTGCTGTAGGAAGTGCAGCACTTATACAATTTTCTAGTGGGAACTTGCTCATAGATAGAAGTAATCAAAATACCTTTAATGCTTTATCAGCAATTTGTACACATCAAGGTTGTCTTATCAACTATTATGATTCAGGGAATAAACAGTTTGTGTGCCCATGTCATGGTTCAAAATTTAGTTTAAATGGGCAAGTAGTACAAGGACCTGCTTCAAGACCCTTAAGTCAATACAAAACACAATTTAACGGCAATCAATTAAATATTTCAATATGACAACTTACAGTAATTTATTTTAATTCCCGGATAATTGGGAATTATTCTTTTTTAAAGTGAGTTCGACTGAGAAATTTAATGGTTCAAATGATCTTTCTCCTTTATTCATTCCGGATCTCATTCCTCCGTGTCGCCCTTCACCACCAAATCCTCCGGGTCTTTCGCCTCCTTCACCTCCAGACATTCTCATCCCTCCTCCTCTCTCGCCTCTAAAATCTTTTCTATCGGGTTGTTCGGTTTCAAATTTTATTTTAATTTTTTCACCAGGCAAAGCCTGAATTTTATAAGCATATTTGCTATCATTTAACGGCATTTGGAGTTCATAAATAAATCTGTCGGAATGATATCCTAATTTTGCTTTAATTCCTTCATCATTTTCTACTGGAACATCCGTTAAAGGATATTTATCCTCATTTAATACTTGCAGTTCATTTTGCCGTTCCAGCATTTTATCAATAAATGCACCGGGATCTCCCCTATCGGAAATTATTTCATTTGAATTTGGCATCCTGTCGTTGTTATTTGAAATATTATGCATGGGGTATTTAATTCCGATTGTTTTACCTCCATTTTCCGGCTCGAACCAAATGATAAAACCGGTTCTAAACATAGGTAAGACTTTTGTAAAATCATTAGTAGTTAAACAGGTATACAGATATTTGCCGTCATTCTTAAAACCTAAAGCAACATTATTATCGGAAAGATATTCAAGATTACTTTGCCAATCAGATGTTTCTCCGTCAATTTTTATTTGCTGATTTGTCCAATCACTAATTATTTCTTTGTCACCGCTACATCCGTTTGCAAAAAAAATTAAAAATAAAACCGAAATAATAGATATACAATTTTGAAAATATGCCTTTGACATTTTATCTCCAGGTTCAATTAATTTAGATTTTGTATCTCATTTGACAGGGAATTTTGACAAAGGTTTAAATTAAACTACTATTTTATATAAATAGGAATAATGTTGTGTGATCTGTTACAAGAAAAGAAACAGGATATTTTAATTTAGATTTAGAGTTTAATTACAAAATTCTTTATTAACATCATATGCTCTTATGTAACCAAGTATACCTGCTTTTAGAAAATCTAAATTTCCCCCGTCTTCATCACCTGAGTTGAATTTCGTAAGTCCCCTGTTGTTGTATGCTTCAGCAAGATTTGGATTTAATTCTATTGCTTTATCATAGTCCAGGATGGCACCTTCATAATCCCCTAAGAGATTTTTTATGTTACCTCTCTTAAAATAAGCCTCTGCAAAAGACGGATTCAATTCTATAGCTTTATCAAAATCTGAAAGAGCGTCTTTATAATTCTTTGATCTTTTTTTAAAATTCCCGCGACTAAAAAGTTCTAAAGCCTTGGAATTAACTATTTGTCTGTTGGAATATAACATAAATTTATCTTTTAATTAAAACATACACCTAATTTTTCAAAAATATTGTCTTCCCCATCAGGTTTTACAATATATTCGGTAATACCCAGAGAAATCAATTGAGATAAAGTATCATGATCACGATCTGCTGTTATTGCAATAATCGGGATTTTATAATCCGGGAAATTATATCTTAAATTTTTTAATGTTTCTATACCATCGGAAATCGGAGAAGATATATCAATATAAATAATGTCAAAAGAATTTTCTTCTAAAATTTTTAATGCTTTTTCACCGCGGTCGGTAGTTAATACCGGGCAAGAATAATAGTGAGAAAGAACAAAGGAGTAGAAAAACCTATGGAACTCATTCTGCTCAATTACTAAAATTCTTTTTGTCTTTGTCTTTTGCATCGGTCAATCAAAATGTAATTTAAATTAATTCTAATTTGTGAGCACAAAATAAATGCCATGGGAGAAACTATGTATTTTAATGAATTTCTAAAGATAAATTGAAATAATGAAAGTAATTTCTACTTTAATTTATGGAAGTGTAAAAATGGAATGTAAGTAGGTAAAAATCAGTAATATTTTAGAATAAGTTCAATCGCTTTATTATAATCCTGTATTGCCATTTGTTGATTGTTCATATTAACTAAAACATTTCCTCTTTGATAATATGCTTCCCAGAATGTTGGTCGTATTGCAATGGCATGATTATAATCGCTTAAAGCACCACCATAATCCTCAATTAGTTTTTTGAAATTTCCTCTGCTGAAGTATTCTAAGGCTGATTGGCATGGTCCGAAATATTTTTTAGCGATTTTCATTTAAATGTTTATAAATATTGTTGAAATAGAAAATAGTTTAAGATTTAGTTTTTCCCATCATCAAAATTTTTAAGTATATCAACTAGAAAAAGACAAATGAAACCAACACTGCTTAAAATTATATCTTTTTCATCTATTGAAAATGATTTAATCATTCCGAATAAAAATGAAATAATTTTGGAACCTGCTAAAAATGTTAAGAATATTCCAAATCCAAAAAAGCCTTCATTCAAAGGATGAATGATATAATTACTAATGAACATAAAGAAGCTTGGTTGTGAATTAGTTATCTCTTTTGTATTAGGTTTCATTGTATTCCGTTTTTTTACTTGTCTTTCAGATTCCATTGTTATTAAAAATTTTCTCCAAATCAATGAACAAATTTCGTCTCCCCTGGTTGGCTTTGTACAACTCTAATTTATTAAGAATTTTTAAATTCCATTTTTTAGTTTAAAGTTTTTTATTCAGGTAGTGATCGGTGTTTAGCAATTTTTGTATAAATGTTTTTTCTATTGATGTTTTTTAGAATGACTCAATAATATTTTTTTATTTCTCCCTCTTTATACCAAATGATATGCCGTGGAAAAATCTTTTAATATCGTAAAAAAACTCATGTTTTTTGAACGGTCTGTTTCAAAATAAGAATTATGTTACAAAAACAAAATGATAAAAAATAAAATTCTTCTATTAAAAATATCATTGTAAAATTATATAATTCTTACCGGAAGAGTTATTGGGGATTATGGTTTTATTAGCATAATCATTCATTTAGTAGATATTTAACCAATGAGTTATTATTTTTAATACTTAAAATTTTTATTATTGAATAATATCTTTTTAGGGAGAAAATAAATGACAAATATAGTAGATGTTTTAGCAAGAGAAATTTTAGATTCGAGAGGTAATCCAACTTTAGAAGTTGAAGTGCAGCTTGAAAGCGGAATAGTCGGAAGAGCCGCGGTTCCCAGCGGTGCTTCAACAGGTGAACATGAAGCTGTTGAATTGAGAGATGGTGATAAAAGCAGGTTTGGCGGCAAAGGTGTATTAAATGCTGTTAATAATGTTAATGAAAAAATTATAAATGAAATTATTGATATGGATGCTGTCGATCAGGCAGAGATTGATCATCTTTTAATAGATTTAGACGGCACAGAGAATAAAGGTACATTAGGAGCTAATGCAATTCTTGGTGTTTCACTAGCAGTTGCTAAAGCTGCAGCAGAAACTTTAACATTACCATTATACCGGTATATTGGCGGTGTTAATGCCCGTACATTACCTGTTCCTATGATGAATATTCTAAACGGCGGTAAACATGCCGACAATAATGTTGACTTTCAAGAATTTATGATAATGCCGGCTGGTGCTCCTAATTTTCGTGAAGCATTAAGAATGGGAGCAGAAACTTTTCATTCATTAAAATCTGTATTACATAAAAAAGGTTACAATACTGCTGTAGGTGATGAAGGCGGATTTGCACCTAATTTGAAGTCCAATGATGAAGCTGTTGAAGTAATTCTTGAGGCTGTCGAAAAGACCGGGTATAAAGTTGGACAGGATATTTTTCTTGCACTAGACCCGGCAGCAAGTGAATTTTACCTTAAAGAGAAAGATGCATACCACTTATTTAAATCTGCGCCGGATAAAGTTATACCTAAAGAAAAGATGATTGATTACTGGGCAGATTGGGTATCCAAATATCCAATCATTTCCATTGAAGATGGGCTTGCAGAAGATGATTGGGATGGCTGGAAAATGCTTACAGATAAACTCGGTAAAAAAATACAACTGGTAGGTGATGATGTGTTTGTTACCAATACCAAAAGATTATCTGATGGAATTAACAAAGGAGTTGCCAATTCTATTCTTATAAAGGTAAACCAGATTGGAACTCTTACAGAAACATTGGATGCAATTGAGATGGCAAAGAAAGCCGGTTACACAAATGTAATTAGTCATCGTTCCGGTGAAACGGAAGATACAACAATTGCAGATATTGCTGTAGCAACTAATGCCGGTCAAATAAAAACAGGTTCCCTTTCTCGAACGGATAGAATTGCAAAGTATAATCAGCTTTTAAGGATCGAAGAAGAACTGGGTGATACTGCATTGTACCTCGGAAAGGATGCAACAAATTATAAAGGATAGTATCCTATAAACAACTTTTTATCATTTAAGCCGCCTTGATCTGGTGGCTTTTTTTATGATTATTGATCAATCTAAAAATTGCTTATAAAAAAAACGGTTGATTTAAATACAATTTTAATACATTATAATTTTTTTTCGGATTAATATATATAATTTATTTTATGCCGTACTTAGGTGAAATTAGCGCGTTAATTACTGCATTCCTCTGGTCGGGAACTTCAATTGCATTTACCGATGCAGCAATAAGGATTGGTTCCCTACAATTAAATATTAATAGAATGATCCTCGCTGCAATACTTCTCTTTTTAACCATACTGCTTGCAAACATAGATTATTCTCTTTCATATTCCCAAATAGATTTTCTAATCTTAAGTGGAATTGCAGGACTCGTTTTAGGAGATACTTTTTTATTCAAAGCTTTTCAATATATAGGTGCAAGAATTGGAATGCTATTGATGGCGCTAGTTCCGGCAATGAGCACTATTCTAGCTTTTATATTTTTAAATGAAACTATTTCCTTAGCAGGGATTATGGGAATTATAATTACTTTAAGCGGGATCTTTATAGTTATACTAGAGAAAAAAGAAATTCATCATTCAAAAATAAAAACTAATAAGCTTGGAATTTTTTACGGAATACTTGGGGCTTTAGGGCAAGCATCCGGATTGATTCTTGCTAAATTTGCCTTTGAAGAAGGAAATATAAATGGATTTGTAGCAACCTTTGTTAGAATATCTTCTTCCGTATTTATTATGCTTTTTCTTGCGTTGGTTGTTAGAAAATATAGAAACCCAATAAAAATCTATTTAAAAGATTCAAAGGCTCTAATAAGCACAATAATTGGAACTGTTCTTGGTCCATTCTTAGGAATTACATTTAGTCTGGTTGCAATTGAATATACAAAAGTAGGAATAGCTTCAACATTAATGGCAATGGTACCTGTTATTATGCTTCCTTTAATAAGATACTATTATAAAGAAAAACTAAGCTGGAGAGCTATAACGGGCGCTTTTCTTGCTGTTGGAGGAGTTGCTATTTTATTTTTACGGTAGTTAATATCTTATTTGTTTATAATGGAATTTAAATTCTTCAAGTCCTATAGGTATTATTAAATTAAAATAATTTGCCTCTTGACATATTGGTAAATGAAAAAATCCTCCCGTTCTT
>CAYUVK010000058.1:13353-22206 GCA_964448105.1 uncultured Ignavibacteriaceae bacterium | reverse complement strand
CCTAAGAAAGCACTTATAGACTAAAAAATTTTCGAAGTCGAGATTTACGAATGTCTAATTAGGTATTCATAAGTGATTAGTTTTAAGAACATTATCTAAAATATTATTTGATAGTTTTCTTCATAGATTGTTTTTGTTCTATCATCAAAACAAACAAAAATTACTTTATCAAAGAAATCATTTTTATTAAGAAAATCTTTTGTTTCACTTAGAGCAATTTTAGCTGCTCGCTCCAAAGGAAATCTATATACACCCGTACTAATTGAAGGGAATGCAATTGTCTTTATATCATTTTCTTTTGCCAAAATAAGAGAATTTTTATAGCAATTTGCTAACAACTTATCTTCATTATTTATTCCGCCATTCCAGACCGGTCCAACAGTATGAATAATATATTTTGCGGGAAGATTAAATCCCGGGGAGAGCTTTGCTTCGCCTGTCAGGCAACCTCCGAGCGTTTTATTGAATTCTAGTAATTCCGGTCCTGAGTCCCTATGAATGGCACCATCAACTCCGCCGCCGCCAAGTAAAGAATTATTAGCTGCGTTCACAATAGCGTCAACTTTCTGTTTTGTTATATCGCCTTTTATTATTTCAATTTTGGTTTTCATTAAACCCTCTTGTTTTTATCAAATTCAAAATTAAAGTTAAGAATAAATTGTTATTATTTATCGAAAGAAGATTTAAAAACTAATGTGATATTCTTTACATGGAAAGACTATTTAAAACTTTTACATTAGATTGAAAAGATTTAGCCACCAGGGGATTAATTGCAGCAGAAGGTAATCCCATTTTTTCAACTACTATTTTACATAAATCTAACGGCTGGTATTCATTTGCATTACTAATCTTTTTAATAGTCGCATGAATTTCAAGAAGATAATTAATACTTTGTTCCATTTTTTCTAAAATATTAGTACCGTATACAGGTTCATCCCACGAAGAAAGCAAAATTTTTATACCCTTAATTTGTTTCAATTTTTTAATTGATGATATAGTATCTTCAAAATTTTCATAAATGGGAAGTTCACCAGGAAGTAGAATACTGTCCCCGCAAAACAATATTCCCCTGCCCTCATCAAATAAAGATATTGAGCCTTTTGAATGTCCCGGTGTGTGAATTACTTTTAATTTTAAATCCTTTTCAAGTTCAATTATATCATTATTATTAAGAAAACGATCAATATGAACAGAAGCGATTACCAAGTTTTTAAATCCGGGAACAGGCCGATCTTTAAATTGTTTATCGATATCCTCAATCCATTCCTTTTCGTTTTCATTTGCTAATATTTCACAATTTGATAGATCTTTAATACGTTTTGCAGAACCAATATGATCGGGATGGGAATGAGTTAAAATAAGTACTTTTATAATTTCTATTTTTGCTCCTTCTTTAAGGACATATTCTAAAATAGAATTTCCGGAACTCGCTACTCCACTGTCAATCAAATAAATATTCTTTTCTCCAAAGATTATAAATGAATAAACAAATCGTTCGATATTAATTTCCGGACTAACAGGAATTATAAATGTATGTTTTAATGCGCGTATTCTTTCAGTGATTTGCATTTTAATTTTAAACAATTCAAAAGAAACAATAATTCTCTTTATCTACTCAGGAGAAACAAACTTGGAAATAAGTTTTACATAAGATGCCTGGTAATAAATAGCAGGTTCTGTAATTTCCCATGACTTTTCAGGATTAGAATTATTCCAATTTAGATAACACTTTTGTGGAGGCTGTGTAGAGATATCGTTTCTGCTTCCCGAATACCAAAAATTAGGTCCACCTGGAATATAACCCGGAGGGGGATTACCATCCCATCTTGTTCCGTGACCAAACCAATCATGCCATATTTTATCTGTACAGTTATTGGCGCCAAATTTATACATATTACTTAAATAAACAATTCCAAATGGATTTACCCCATGAAAGTAATGCAGGATTCCCAAAGCTCTATTTTTATATTTAGCTATGTGATCGGGATCTAGGTTGTAAGTGATGAAATCATAATTCGCACCGCCAAGCGCAGCACGCGGATTATTAGAACCCCAGGTATAGAGTGCTCTTGGCATATATGCCATATAAATATCGGCCTTAGGCTGATATTGATATATATCCAGAGTCATGCCCTGTTTCAAGCGCTGGGAAATTATTTCCCGTTTTGTATTTTCATCAGCATTTGGAAGAGTTGTGTAATAAAATAATGCATCACCCTGATGACTGAAATACAGGAACAAATAAGTATCATAAAAAGGGGCCGTTACATAAAATCTATTTTTAACTATGTTGTTATATTTTTTTTCACCTGTCAGAGCAAATAAGTAAATAGCCGATACAACTTCCATCTCATTCTGCCTTGCTAAGCTGCAATCAGCATCGCCGGATTTTATCTCCTGGCTGTCGCAGCTATCAGAATGCGGATTGTTTTGAAACCAGTTCCATGCTTTAACCGCTCTAACTTTTAAATCTTCTGCATATTTTTTTAAGGCGGGAAATTTAGAAAAAACTATAGCAGAGTGAGCAAACATTCCTGCAGCGGCAATTGAAGATGAAGAACATTCAGGTCCATAATATCGCGGACGTCTATCTTTGCTTGGAGGAGAAACTACATTGTAGTCAATATTTCCCATTTTAATTAATACACCGCCATCTTCCTGCTGCATCTTTTTTACCCAATCTAATTCATATTTTACTTCATCGATAACATCAGGTATTCCATTCCCTGATTCAGGAATATTATAATCATCTGTAAAAGCTTTTGGATTTTGCTCGTAAGCGGTTAGCAACATATTTACAGGGCTATCCGCAAATGTAACATATTTATTGTAATCTCCGGCATCCATCCAGCCGCCTGAAAGATCTTTTGCAGTTGAAGCATTTTTTTTATCATAAACATACCTTGCCTCCTTGTCCTGATCTGGACCGATAAATGCAGCACTGTCTGTCCATGGATCTTCGGCATAAGGTTTTTCTTTATCACTGTTTAGTCTTTGATAATAAAAAACTCTCATAGCGGCTCTCAAAATATCTTTATAGACATTTTGAGAAATTACAAATTTATATGACCCAACATTTTTTTCCTTATCAAAAATATAGTATTCGCCTTCTTCGTTAACCGGTGAAAAATCAAACCACCATCCTTTATCTCCGGATGAATAATCTATTGCACCTTTATTCCATTCAATTAATTTTCCGGTAAATACAACCTTATCATTATTCCATTTTCGTACTTCATATATTGTACCCGGGCTGAAATTATCTTTGGCATTAAATCCAATTTGAGGATCAATAATAACCGCAATTTTTTGATCATTTAGTCTGTAACCGAATTGATCAATCATAATATACTTTTCAATTTTTTCCGGTTTAGCCGTTAAAAGAATTGTACCGGTAAATAAAATTGTTATTGTAAATTTAAATCTTGAATCGTATTTCATATTAATTTTATAATTTAGAATTATTATTTAATTTAAGTTTTTTTCTCACACCTTCCATTTTCCATTTTATAAACTATTCCATTAGGGCAATAACTTCATTTTCCTCTTTCATTTTCTCTAATGGAATTAAATCACCTGCAATTTCTTCTTTGTTGACTATTAATCTTCTTATTCCTTTTTGCTTATTATTCTTATTCTGAATAGTAATATTAAAATTTTTGTCCCTGAATCTCCTGGTTATTTTCAATTCTTTCCAATCTGAAGGAATACAAGGATCAATCTTTAAACCATTATAATCCGGCTGAATACCAAGAATAAATTGTGCTGCAGTATAATAAGCCCATGAAGCAGTACCGCTAAGCCACGGCAATCTCGATGCACCGTACCTCGGGCTGTAAATGCTGTTCGTAAATTGAGCATATACATAAGGTTCGGTTTGTCTTATTTCTGCTTTTGTGTTATAAGCTGAGGGCATGAATTTCCTGAAATATTCGTAGGCACGGTTACCATTTCCAATCATAGTTTCGGCAATTACCACCCAGCTTTGCGTATGCTGGAAAATAGAAGCATTCTCCTTCATACCTTTATTAAATAATCTTGATTTGATAACTTTAGGATCCGTTTTCTCTACAGGAGGGTCATTTATCATTAAACCATAGTCTGTTGAAAGACGTTTGTTAACTACATCCAATAATTTTTGCGATTGTTCTTTGGAAGTATGACCACTAATTACCGCCCATGGTTGAGGTTCTAAGAATATCGATGCTTCATCATTTTCCTTTGAGCCAAATTTCAAACCGTCTGCACGGTATGCTCGCAAATACCAATCACCATCCCAAGCAAACTTTTCAATGTTTTTATCCAGTTTTTTCAAATGTTCTTCAGCCCATTTTGCTTCTTCCCGCTTATTTAGAATTTTGGAAATTTCAATGTAAGTCTTTAATGCATAACGCAGCTGGAACGCAACAAAAGTTGTTTCCCCATCAAAGCCTAAAACAAGACAATCATTCCAATCTGCAGACAGCCCGGATGGGAATCCATGTTTACCGGAATGATCAAGATTAAATTGAATCGCCTGTTTTAAATGCCCAAATACAGTATCTTCACCTTTATCTGCATAAGGAAGTACTTTGTTATAAAATGAAATATCACCGGTTTCTTTAACATATGCAGGAATAGTGTTGAAGAGCCACATACAATCATCCGAACGGTATTCTTTTTCAGCAGGTGTTCGTTCATGGCCTGGCTTATGTGCAAATGGCTTAACGACCGGCATAGCTCCGCCATTTGAAACTTGTCCAGTAATCATTAATTCCAATCTTTCTCTTACTTCTCTGGGAATTGCCTGAATTATACCAAGCATATCCTGAACTGTGTCGCGGAAACCTAAACCATCGCGCTCACCCGAATAGATCAAGCTTGCTGCTCTTGACCATGCAAATGTCATTAAGTTATTATAAGGATTCCAGACATTAAACATGCTGTTAAATTCTTTATCAGGGGTTTCTGCATTCAGCCCTTCAATTTTTGAATGCCAGTATTTTTTCAGCTTTTCAAATTCTTCTCTAACTGTTTTTGAATTTCCTAATTCCCGGACAGCTTTTTTACCTTCTACTCCGGCTGAACCAATTCCCATCATAACAATTAAATCTTTAGATTCTCCTGGCTTAAGCTCTACATCAACCTGCAAAGTACCGCAGCCATTATCACCAACAGCAATAGAATTTTTACACTCACCTTCTTCAACAACAATTGGATTTGCATAGGATCGGTAGTTTCCAAGAAAAACATCGCGGTCTGTATCAAAACCTTTTACATCCGCACCCGCAATTGCTAAATATGTATGACGACCTTGTCCATCATCTTCAAAATGGTCAGGCATTGAAGGCATATAAACATTGGTACCGTGATCAATAATATTATCAATCACGTTCATTTTTATAATATACTGGGAATACTGCAGGTTATTCAAATCCTGTGATAATTTCCAATTGTTGGCATACTCAATAAATGTGAATACACTTAAATTTCTTTTTTCTTTACCTGTGTTTGTAATTTTTAAATGCCAGATTTCATCTGTTCGGTCTAACGGCACAAAAAAAAGTGTTTCGGTTTTTATGCCGGAATATTCGGAAGAAATTTTTGTATAAGCAGTTCCATGTCTGCATTCTGATTTATATTTGCTTAATGATTTGCCAACCGGCTGCCAGCTAGCAGACCAATAATCATGATTATCCTTATCGTGAATGTATAAATATCTTCCTGGCTGATCCATAGGAATCGAATTGAAAAGCATTCTAATGAAGCGACCCTGCGCAGCAGATTTGTAAAAACTATATCCGCCTGCATTATTTGTAATTATAGCACCGTATTCAGTAGAGCCAAGATAATTGCTCCATGATTTCGGTGTATCGGGTCGCTCAATAACGTACTCTTTGTTCTTATCATCAAAGTAACCAAATTGCACGAATGTTATCCTCCTTTATTTCGGATTTCGGATTTCGAATTATTTAGAATCCGAAATCCACAATCTGAAATTATTTTATTTTTTTCTTTGTTTTGCTGTTCTTCCTGAAGAAGTAAAGATTGCTGTTAATTCATTTGCTTCATTTAATAGATCATCTATTCTAGTTTTCTGAATTATATTTAATTCTGAAATCAGTTCTAACCAATATGCTGACTCATCAGCTTCTTCTTCTACAATTTGTATTTTATAAATAAAATCAGCATTTGATTTTGCTCTGCATGCTGCTCTATAATTTGCCCCAACAGAAGTTCCGGCCCTTAAAAGCTGACCACCAAGAATTTGTCCCTTCTTATATTTAGAAAGTTCTTCATACAGCTTTATTATTATTAATGCAAATTTTTTTGCTCTGTCTTTCAACTCATGAGAATTCATTAATCCCCCAAAATGATTTTTAGAAATTCTTAGAACAAAAAACGTAACTCTGATGTTTTATTTAATCCGCAATTCGAAATCCACAATCCGAAATCACAAAGGTTTATTCGGATGCGCCTTTATATATTCTATTAGCTCATAAACCTGTGTAAAAGCTAAAGCAGAATAAGTATCTGCTGCCCCATAAAAAATTGCTATTCTTCCGGTTTCAGCATCCTGAAGAGTTGCACAGGGAAATGTTACATTAGGAACAAATCCTGTTGTTTCATAAGATGCTTCGGGAGTTAAAATATAATTTTCACAATCAACTATAGTTTTTGAAGGATCATTTATATCCAAAAGAGCTGCTCCCATACTATAAATATATCCGCTGCAAGTTGTACAAACACCATGGTATATTAATAACCATCCTTCCGTAGTTTCAATTGGTACCGGCCCGGCACCAAGCTTTGTATTCTTCCACCAATAATGACTTGTCTTCATAACTAATCTATGTTTTCCCCAATAAGTTAAATCAGGACTCTGACTTAAATAAATATCTCCAAAAGGAGTATGCCCGTTATCGCTTGGACGGTTAAGTAATATATAATTGCCGTTTATTTTTCTCGGGAATAAAACACCATTACGGTTAAAAGGTAAAAATGCATTCTCAAGCTGAACAAAAGTTTTGAAATCTTTTGTTTTAGCAATTCCAACTGTTGGTCCGTTAAAATAATTACACCAAGTTATATAGTATTCATCTTCAATTTTAACAAGACGCGGATCATAACCATAAAGAATTGGTTTGGCAGGCGATCCATCCTGGTTTACAAATTGGATATATTCTTCTTCAATATTCCAATTGAGCGCATTTTTACTTTTGCCAAGGTGCAGCTGCGGGTAACCATTTTTGTGGTCTGCCCGGAAGACACCAATAAATTCTCCTTTATAAGGAACTATTGCGCTGTTAAAAATTCTCAATGAATCTTTTAGTGCTTCTCTTCCTATAACAGGATTCTTATCATATCTCCAGACAACACCCGAATAGTTTTTAGGTTTTACCTGCCAAGGTATATTTTTTAATTCATCACCGATTATTGTCTTTTTCATTTTGCATTCCTTCTATTTTATTTTTCACAATAAGTATACAGGATATAAGGTATAACGGTATAAGGGTATAGAGGTATAAAGGTATATGGTATAAAAATTTTTCAACTTCTTTTGATAACTGTGCTTTGTACAAATAATTTTTCAAAATTAAATATGAATTCACATTTACAATCATCAATTCATAAAATAAAAAAGTTATTTTATACCCTGTCTTACACGAATATACATTTTCCCATTCACGCGGTGGCCGATACGTCACCGCTTTCCACTCTCCTTTTATCAAGTTCCGCAACAATTTCATCAACACGTTGATCATTCAACGGATATAATAATAAAAGAATGATAGACAGAACACCGAATGCAGCGGGTATCAGACTAAAAAGAAGGAGCAGACCATGTATACTTTCAGGAGATTGAGTCTCATTGGGTACAAATCCTACCTGCGACATAAGATTCAACGCCACAAAAGCACCAAATGCCCATCCGAATTTTTGAGACATTGTTGAAGCGGAAAAGATCAAACCCGTAGTCCTTCGCCCTCGTTTCCATTCTCCATAATCTGCTGTATCCGCGTACATAGCCCAAATTATAACACTAAGTGGTCCGCCTGTAATTGAACCTGTAATTTGAAAGAAGAAAATGAGACCCATTTGGTTAGGACCTAAAAAGTAAAAAGCTGCTGTACTTACTATAGCAACTACAAATAAAATGACAAACGCTTTTTTCTTACCTAATAATCTAGAAAACCAGCTAACGCCTAAGACGCCGATTAATGAAGAAATTTGTCCTATTGTATTAAAGGCTGAACTTAATGCTATAAAATCGTACGTTTCATTTCCCATGAAAGGCAAAGAAACCTTTTGAGTCCCTATAACATATTTAAAGTAATGAACTGTTACACTACTGCGTATAGCTACGAAAAGGATAAAAGTTATGGTCGTAGCTAGAAGAATCAGCCATGGTTTATTTGTAAATAATTCATAAAGATCTTTTTTTACCGATGATTTCTGGGTTTTAGGAGGTTGAACGCGTTCATGAGTTCCTTTAAAAGCTATAAGGAAAAATATTACAGCTGCAACTCCATATATTACAAAAGATGTTTGCCATCCTTTAACCGGATTGTCACCTCCAAGTGCTTTTGTCATCGGCAAAAGAGTGGCTGAAACGATAATACCTGCAGAATAGGCGAAAAGAAATTTAAATGATGAGACAGAGGTACGCTCATTTGAATCGCCCGTTATAACGCCAAGTAAAGCAGTATAAGGAATATTGATTGCCGTATAAAGCATCATTATTAAAATAAATGTCACATAAGCCCAAATCAGCTTGCCCTGCGGTCCGAAATCCGGAACCGTAAAAGTTAATACACCAGCAACTGCAAATGGAACACACATCCAAAGCAAGTAGGGTCGGAAATGTCCCCA
>CAYUVK010000058.1:0-13253 GCA_964448105.1 uncultured Ignavibacteriaceae bacterium | reverse complement strand
CCTCTCTAATTTAAATTATAATATTATTCAAATAGGAAATTTACTCCCCTATTTAGATGCAAACAGATCTGAAATTATAGGCATTAAAGATTTTATTAAAATAATAATTATACTGAAAAATATTTTACTTTTAATAAAGAAATAATTCATTAAATACATGCTATCTATTCACTATTAATAGTAATTTTCAATCACTTTTTTTCACTCCCTTCGAAATGTTTAAAAATCACATGCTTAACTTAGGGAATGGTTTTATCTTTATCAATTAACTTCATTTTTATCTGACGTTTTAATAAAATATTTATTAGATATTTTTTCGTCTTACCCATACATTTAAAATATTTTTTATATCCTATTATTCAGCTTAATTATATAATATTTATTCGCTAAAACATTTCTATAATAATTTTCTATTACAAGTAAAAATTTCTTTGCTTTAAAATAATTCCTTTAATTAAGCATTAAAATCAAAACGCATTCGGGGTACTATTATTGATTTAATTAATCTGTGCTTAAAAAAGAATGGGTGAAAAAACTAAAATCAAATCTAATTTTTACATTATAATTAATTTTCCTTGACTATAATTTTTTTTGTCTACAATTTGCAATAAGCACAAAATAATTTAGGGGTTCTTTTCAATGATGTTAAATACTATAAAAAATAAGATAAGCAAGAGATTGGATGATCTCTCTGGAGTTAACGATTCATCCTCTGCAGTTATACTTCTTGGCGATAAAGGGTTTATTTCATTCAAAACGGAATTGATAGATGATGAAAGTAATAAGACTATAGGAACAATAAAAGAGTTTAACCTCAATAATAATAACCTGCATCCTTACAAATTATCCTCATATAAACTTAGCAAGACTGATTTAATAGAAAAAGAAGTACGAGTAAAAATTACAATCTCGACAAATATAGATAATCTGGAATTTGCATTGATGGATGAATACTCAACAATAGACGAAGCATCATTGAGTAAAATTTCAGTACAAGAAATTTCTCTAAAAAAAGCAGAGGTAATAACTAATTATTCATTAGCACAAAACTATCCGAATCCCTTCAATCCAACAACCAAAATAATTTATCAGCTGCCACAGGATGGAATGGTAACATTAAAGGTTTATGATATGCTCGGACAGGAAGTTGCAACTTTAGTAAATGAATACAAAACCTCGGGAAGATACAACGTTAATTTCAATGGAAGCAATTTGGCAAGCGGTGTATATATTTATCAGTTGAAAGTCAATTCTAATAAAGGAAATTCTTCTACAGATTATTCTGCAACAAAGAAACTTATACTGCTGAAGTAATTTTTCACAAGTGAGGTTCACTTTAAAAGTGAGCCTCACTTTTATTAAATAAAAGTAAGAATCTTTATTGGTTTATTAATCTATAACTAACAAACGCTATATTTTGACTATCCGGCGACCATGGAGGAACGTTTACTGTTCCCTGCCCACCGAAAAGTTTTGCGAGCACCTGGATTTCTCCACCGCCTGCAGGCATCATTCTAAGCATTACATCTTTATTCGGCGGATGCCCTTTTACATCTTTTTCATAAGAAAGGAAGACAATCCATTTCCCATCCGGGGAAGGATGAGCAAACCAGTTATTATATTCATCTGAAGTAATTTGAGTTTGTTCGCTGCCGTCCGTTTTCATTCTCCAGATTTGCATAGTCCCTGTTCTTGTAGAATTGAAATAGATATATTTCCCGTCCGGTGAATAATCAGGCCCATCATCAAGTCCTTTTGCAGTTGTTAACTTTGTTTCTTCACCGCCTCCGGCAGGTATGGTATAAATATCAAATTCACCATCCCGTTCACCGCAAAATGCCAAGGTTTTTCCATCAGGCGACCAACCGTGCCAGTATGAAGGACTATTTTCTGTAATACGTTTGGGAGTTCCACCTTCTATTAGTAGAGTATAAATAATCGATTTCCCATTTTCCGATTGATCACTAATAGCTAATTGAGTTCCATTGGGTGATATGCCGTGATCATTATTGCATTTTACTGCAGAACCTGTATTGATTTCCTCCGGTTCGCCTCCCGAAACCGGGAGCCTGAAAATATGACCATCACTATTAAATAAAAAATATTTACCGTCTTTCGACCAGTTTGGGGCTTCGAAATGTTTATCGGCAGTAAAAACTACCCGTCTATCTTTAGATTCTATATTTATTGTTTCCAATGTACTTTCCAATTCAGAGCTCCCAATTGTTTTAGGATTAATAGTATTGATTTTTACATTCGAAAATATTGCTGTTTCACTTACTGCATTATCATGTGCACAAACTCCCAATCCAATATAAAAAGGTTCAGTAAATTTAATTCTAAAAGATCCACCGGCAGGATGAAGAGGTTCATCATCTTTGGCAACAGACATAAAAACATAATCACCTTCTTTTTCAATTTGAAGCTTTGAAGGTGCATTTACATTGGATTGAATTTCTCTTGTAACACCTCCTTTAACTTCCCGGTATTGCAAAGAAGTAAGTCCTACACCATGCAATGCAGCATCTATATAAGCCGAATTTGTATCCAGGCTTTGACGGATAATCAAGCAAGCTTTACGATGCGGATTTCCGCCTGTATCAGGCCAGACAATATTTGCAGAAAGAGAGATATCTTCTGCAGAAACTTTTTTCCAAACAAAATGAAATTCATCGGCAGTAAACCACATATTTGTTCCTCCGCCGGTGATTGTATATGTGCCATTTCCCGGATCATATTCAGCAGAACCTGGTATCCCGACTTCACCGATATCTCCTTGAGCTTCGAAAATTCCTAGATTTGAATTTTGCGAATAATTGGATTGAATTAAGAAAAGAAGTGATAAAACTAAAAAGATTAAAAATTTTTGAATAAAACTATTCATGAAAACTGCCTCCAAAACCTACAGATATTAAGTAATAAATGTACATAAGATTGTTGACACAACTAATGAAAGGTCATCCAAATTTAACTATTTTATATTTGACTGTCTTCATTAAACAGGAATATTTTTATTGAAAATTTTTACTCATTGTCTTTTCTACGGCTTCGGAGCGGTTGCAATGGTACAAACCCTTGTAATTCCAAGATTTTTCACTCTTATAATATCATCTAAGGATATATTGCAAAGTCTGCTATTATTCATTATGAAAAATAATTGAGAAAATACTAAGGGCGGTTTATGAAAGATTGAGGTTTTTAAGAATCATATATAGAAGTCCTATCTGCATATCAAATTGAAAAAATTCAGATTTAACTACCATTCCTGGTTTTAATTTCATCCACAGCTTTTTTTATCCTTTGAGCAGTAAGCTGGGGATCAATCGGTTTTAAAATATAATCCGTAATCCCAAGTTCAATCATCTGTTCCACGATTTCACTATCATCACTAGTCGTTATAACCAACACCGGGATATTCTTAAATTTTTCGTCTTTACGGAGATTCCGTAAAAAATTCAATCCATCCATAACAGGCATAATATTATCAAGTAATATTATATCCGGAATATTATCTTGGAGAATTTGAAGACCCACTCCCCCGTTATTCGCTTCAAATGGGGTTATTCCAAATTTATTGATTAATAATCTTTTTAGAATTGCTCTTACTGTATCGTCATCTTCAACTATTAAAACTTTAATCATAAAATTATCTGAATAATAAAATTAAGTTATAAAAGTTAATATTCTTGAAAAAATATATTTCAGCTTTGAAAATAAGAAAAAAATTTTGATTTTTCTTAGCCTTAAATGCATGTAATTACGTAATTTTCGGATAGTAAAAATTAAATAACTATGTTGACATAAAAATTTATTTGATTATTATACGCTCTCTTTTAACTTTTCAACATAAGTAAGCCAGCCGTAGGAATCTTCTTTTTCACCATATTGAATAGCAGTTATTTCATTAAATAATTTTATGGCCAATTCCCCCGGTTCATCTTTGCCAAAAGTTAAATCCCTGTCTTTATAATTTAACAGACCAACGGAAGAAATAATTGCCGCTGTTCCGGTTCCAAAAATTTCAAGGACATTCCCTTTATCATATTCAGCTAAAACTTCATCTATTGAGATTAATCTTTCGGTAGCATTCATACCCCATTCATTTAAGATTTTTAAAACAGAAATACGGGTTACGCCGGGTAAAATACTCCCGCTCAATTCAGGAGTTGCAATTTCATCTTTAAATCTTATAAAGATATTCATTGTCCCGACTTCTTCTATATATTTTTGTTCGATGCCATCCAGCCACAGAACCTGCGTAAAACCTTTTTCGTGGGCTTCTTCCTGTGCCAAAAGGCTTGCAGCGTAATTGCCAGGATATTTACATTCCCCCATCCCTTTCCTAACCGCTCTAACAAAATCGTTTTGAACTAAAATTTTAACCGGCTTAAAACCTTCAGCATAGTATGCTCCGACCGGCGAAAGCATTACAATTAATTTATATGTAGAAGAAGGTTTAACGCCCAGAAAAGGATCCGTTCCAAAAATAAAAGGACGAATATAAATAGCTTCTCCTTTTTTTGAAGGCAACCAATCTTTTTCCAAGGAAATCAATTCGACAATCGCATTCAATAAAAAATCCGGATCGACTTCGGGAATACATAGTCTTCTGGCAGAATTATTAAAGCGTTTTATATGATCTTCAGGTCTAAAAATAACCGGTTCACCATCGATTGTTTTAAAAGCTTTTAATCCTTCAAATATTCCCTGTCCGTAATGGAAAAACATTGTTGCCGGATGAAGTGATAAATTTTCAACAGGCTGAATTACAGGATTATGCCAGCCCATATTTTCATTAT
This sequence comes from uncultured Ignavibacteriaceae bacterium, assembly GCA_964448105.1. Lineage (GTDB taxonomy): Bacteria > Bacteroidota > Ignavibacteria > Ignavibacteriales > Ignavibacteriaceae > CAVQBP01. The sequence continues at coordinate 8,454 of CAYUVK010000058.1, read as the reverse complement.
AGTCCATCACAAACATATGATCTGTAAAAACTTTTCCGAAACCGAGATTATCGGGTATTTTAAGTTCATTTGTTTTTTTCTTCAGCTTATAATTTATTTTTTCCATTTTTTATCCTGTTAACTATATTATGATAAAATAATAATACATTTTACGTAAAATATTTGAAATTGTAAATATAAATATGCCCGGTGGAGGGCTACCGGGCATTGAGGAAGATTCATTAAGTGGGGGTAAACCTCAATGAATCTATATTGAATTAAAAAATATAATTATTAAATTTTTTTGGCAATCCCATTTATCGGTTCTTATGTTAATGATCACCAATATTAAATATTGAACTTGCGCAAGTTATTAATAAGAATTGTGAGATTTTGTAGATTATAAGGAAAGGCTAAATAAAAACAAAGTTAACAATATTTTGAGTTGATCATTTGAAATACTATCTTAACGGTAAATAAATTTTATTTATGCTTCCATTAAAAAAATCAAAAAAATTAAAAAGAGAATTAAAACTTCTTGATGTGTATTCTATTGCAACCGGCACTACGTTAAGTGCGGGATTCTTTTTACTTCCGGGATTAGCGGCAATACAGGCAGGACCAGCACTTACTGCAGCTTATTTAATTGCTGCAATTCCATTAATTCCAGGAATGTTTAGTATAATTGAACTTGCTACAGCAATGCCGAGAGCAGGGGGAATTTATTACTTTTTAGATAGAACGTTAGGACCGGCAATGGGCACAATAGGAGGAATAGGTACTTGGCTAGCATTAATATTAAAAGTTTCTTTTGCACTAATTGGTATGGGGGCGTACCTGGAAATTTTTTTCCCAAGCATACCAATAATTCCAATTTCGATAGGAATTGCTGTTTTACTTGGAGTTATTAATTTATTCGGGAGTAAAAAGAGTAGTAATTTTCAGACGATTTTGGTATTCAGTCTCCTAACCATTCTTACAATTTTCATTGCAGGCGGAATTCCTGAAATAAATAAAGAACACTTTAATGGTTTTTTTGATGTTGAATTTACCTCATTACTTTCAACTGCAGGTTTGGTATTTATCAGCTATATAGGTTTAACAAAAGTTGCCAGTCTCTCAGAAGAAGTTCAGAACCCCGAAAGAAATATACCTTTAGGAGTAATTCTTTCAATAATCACGACCTTAATTATTTATGCAATCGGAACCACAATAATGGTCGGTGTTATGCCGATGGAACAATTGAAAGGTGATTTAACACCTGTTGCATCAACTGCAAAAGTTTTTTTTGGTCAAATTGGTGCTATCCTACTTTCAATAGCAGCTTTGTTTGCTTTTATTTCTGTTTCTAATGCAGGTACATTGAGTGCATCAAGATACCCGCTTGCAATGAGCCGTGATCATATTTTACCAAAATATTTAAGGAAACTTAATAAAAGCAGAATACCATTTGTTTCAATTATTCTTACCGTTGGTATTATTATAATTTCAATTTTAATTTTTAATCCAACCCGGATTGCAAAACTGGCTAGTGCATTTCAACTTTTAATGTTTGCTCTTTCAAGTTTAGCAGTTATTGTTATGCGTGAAAGTAAAATTCAATCTTATGACCCCGGGTATAAATCACCTCTTTATCCATGGATGCAAATTATTGGAATTATTGCACCGCTAATTTTAATTTATGAAATGGGTTGGGTACCAATCTTGTTTTCGTTAGGATTAATTTTTATCGGATTATTATGGTTCAATTTTTATGCAAAAGATAAGATTAAAAGAAGCGGCGCTATTTTTCATGTTTTTGAAAGGCTTGGGCAACAGCGTTATAATGCACTTGACAGTGAATTAAGAGGAATACTAAAGGAAAAAGGGTTACGAAAAGAAGATCCCTTCGATGAAATTGTAACCGGAAGTCATGTAGTTGATTTGAATGAAAAATCGGAATTTGAAAACATTGTGAAAGACATATCAAAACTTTTATCAAAACAACTTCCATTTACTCCAGATGAAATCACTAAACAAATTCTTGACGGTACAAGAATTGGAGCAACCCCTGTTACTCATGGAGTAGCTTTGCCTCATTTCAGATCGGAAGGAATAGATAAAGCTATTATGGTTTTAGTTCGATCAAAACCAGGCATCAATATTAAAGTGTATAATCCGTTAACTCAAGAAGAAGAGGAAGTTCAAATTGTTAATGCGATATTTTTCCTCGTAAGTCCGGAAAATAATCCGTCTCAACATTTACGCATATTGGCTCAGATTGCCGGAAGAGTTGATGATGATGATTTTATGAAAGAATGGTACACAGCCAAAAGTGAGCATGAGTTAAAAGAAACTCTTTTGCATAATGAAAGATTTTTATCTTTAGTAGTAAATGAAAAGAATAAAACATCTGAATTAATTAATAAAGCTTTAAGAGAAATCCCGCTTCCCGATGATGCTCTTGTTGCAATGATTAGCAGGGAAGAAAATATTATAATACCTAAAGGAGATACTTTTCTACAAAATGGAGATAGAGTTACAATTATAGGAAATCCCAAGAGTATAAATGTTTTAAGGAAAAGATTTTTTTAGAATTTATATATAGAGTAAATCAATACAGAAAGTGCGGCAAGAATTAAACCGGCACCGATATAAATTTTTAGTAACTTACCTTTTATTTTAATACCCCAAAAATTCCCGGCAAAAGCACCAATTATAAATCCAAGAACTATCGGCGTTGCATATCTAAAATGAATATTACCTAGCAGATAATGGCTTATAGAACCGGTAAGACTTGTAAACATAATCATAAAAAGTGCTGTAGATGTTGCAATTACCGGATTTAAATTGAAAACATTAACCATGATAGGTGTTTTCATAAAACCGCCTCCGATACCAAGAAAACCTGCAATAATCCCGGATGTCAATCCAAACAAACCGCTTAATAAAAAGCTAATTTTATAAGCGCCATATTTTGAACGGCGAATAATTCCCGGCCCGATTGAATTCAATTTGTAAAAAAAAGATTCTTTTATATTTACATTTTCAACTTCTTTGGCAGTTTTAATATTAAAAATTCCAACTATGCAGATAATTATGGAAAATCCTATTTCCACCATTTTTAAGGGAAGAATTTTAGTGAGCAGTGCTCCAATTACAGTCCCTACCATTGTAGGGATTTCCAGTATTATCCCGGCACGGTAATCAACTTTTTTTTCTTTTATATTGAAATAAGATGAAATTACCGCTGCAGGAAATAGAGCAAATATTACAGAACCAACGGCTATATTAATTGGAATATTAAAGATAATAACCAAAATCGGCACCATAAATACTCCGCCTCCGAAACCGACAATTGTTCCAAAAGAACTGACCAAAGCTGATATAACTACCAGCATAATTAAATGAAGAAGATTCATTACAGTTTAAATTAATTTCTTAATAAAATTTTTCCCATTTGATCAAAACAACAACATCCATAAGAGATAATCCAATATTAGAATTAGTGCGGCAGATAAAACAAAGGATCTAATTGTAGATAACCCGACTCCTTCCGCCCCGCCTTCAGTTCTAAAGCCAATATGACATCCCAACAAAGCAGTAACACCACCAAAAAAAACCGTTTTAACAAGTCCGGCAATCAAATCTGAAAAAACAAAAAATCTTTTTACGGATTGGAAAAAAACATCAAAAGAAACACCTAAAAAATAATTTGAAACAATAAACGCACCGAAGACCGCAATAGAATTAGCAAATACAACAAGAACAGGCATCATTAAAATTGAAGCAAGGAACCTTGGCATTGCAAGATACCTGACAGGATTAATAGCCATAGTTTCCAGAGCATCAATTTGTTCGGTAACTTTCATTGTGCCTAACTCTGCAGCAATTGAAGCACCTACCCTTCCGGCTATTACAATACCAGTTAAAACCGGGCCAAGCTCTGTAATAATAGCCCTGCTTGTTGCTCCGCCAAGAAAAGACAAAGGCGCTAAACCTTTAAGCTGATAAGCTGCCTGCCATGCTGCAACCGCACCTGTAAATATCGCTATTATTAAAACAAGCGGAAGTGAGTTAACTCCTATGTGCTCCATCTGATAAAAGATAATTTTCCTGCTTCTTGGAATGAAACTGAAACTTTTTATTATTTCCCAAAATAATCTCGAGACCTGTCCAAATTCCTGGAAAAATTTAATTGTTTTGCTACCTAATTTTTGTAAGAGATTTTCTATCAAGTTTATAATTCCATAAATTTTGTAATGTTTAACAGTGATTTATTGTATGCGTTTTTAAATTTGATTATTTTTGTATGTTCTTTAAAAAAAATTATCTCTTCGATAAAAATACTTACATTTTTTTTAATATATGAATGAGCTTACTTTAAAAAGGTAATTTATTAAAAATAATCCGCCTGTCCATAGTCTGGTTTTAATTGGACTTTGGAAGTCTTTTTAGCTATGCTCCACATCAGCATGCTGAAACGAACTACAGTTTGCAGGCACAAAATGCCTGCTTATATATAGTGAAGATTCGGCTCATAAACTTTAATTTTATATAGGATAAATATGTCTGTAACTATGACTACAAACAATAAATTACTTCAATGGGTAAATGAAATTTCGGAAATGTGTCAGCCGGATAATATTCATTGGTGTGATGGCTCAACAGAAGAATATAATACATTGGCTTCTCTTTTAGTAAAAAACGGTACTTTTGTTAAACTTAATGAAACTAAAAGACCAAACAGCTTTGCTGCTTTATCAGATCCGTCTGATGTAGCAAGAGTTGAAGATAGAACATTTATCTGTACTAAGAAAAAAGAAGATGCAGGCCCAACAAATAATTGGCAAGATCCCGAAAAAATGAAAGATACACTAAAAGGATTTTTCAAAGGCTGCATGAAAGGAAGAACAATGTATGTAATTCCTTTTTGCATGGGACCTCTTGGTTCAAATATTTCACGTATAGGTATAGAAATTACTGATTCGGCATATGTAGTATGCAATATGAAAATAATGACAAGAATCGGTAAAGAAGTTCTAAATATTTTAGGAGATAAAAATTTTGTCCACTGCCTCCATTCAGTTGGATTTCCTCTTGAAAATGGAAAGAAGGATGTTCCATGGCCATGCAATGCTGAAAATAAATATATTGTCCATTTTCCTGAAGAAGGGACTATCTGGTCATACGGCAGCGGTTACGGCGGCAATGCATTATTAGGTAAAAAATGTTTTGCATTAAGAATTGCTTCCTTTATGGCAAAAGAAAAAATGTGGCTAGCCGAACATATGTTAGTGTTAGCGATTACAAATCCTGAGGGAAAGAAAAAGTATATTACGGGAGCCTTCCCGAGCGCATGTGGGAAAACTAATCTTGCAATGCTGCAGCCGACACTTCCGGGGTGGAAAGTTGAAACTGTAGGAGATGATATTGCGTGGATGAAATTTGGTGAAGATGGAAGATTATATGCAATAAATCCGGAAGCTGGTTTTTTTGGTGTAGCACCGGGAACTTCATATGAAACAAATCCAAATGCAATGCATACAATGGAAAGGAATTCTATTTTTACGAATGTTGCCTTAACACCGGAAGGGGATGTCTGGTGGGAGGGGAAAACAGATGCTATACCTAAAAAACTTACAAACTGGCTTGGACACAAGTGGACGCCCGAAAGCAAAGAGAAAGCTGCTCATCCAAATTCAAGATATACAATTCCCGCCAGCCAATGTCCTACTATTGATCCTGATTGGGATAATCCGAAAGGCGTTCCAATTTCAGCTATTTTATTTGGAGGACGAAGAGAAGATACTATTCCTTTAGTTTATGAAGCATTTAACTGGCAGCATGGAACTTTCCTCGGATCAATTGTGTCATCTGAAAGAACCGCTGCTGCAGATGGAGTTATCGGGAAATTGCGTCATGATCCTTTTGCAATGCTTCCTTTTTGCGGATATAATATGGGAGACTATTTTGAACATTGGCTCCGCATAGGCAAGGAAACCACTCCTGAAAAATTGCCAAAAATATTTTATGTTAACTGGTTTAGAAAAGATGAAAGCGGAAATTTCATCTGGCCGGGCTTCGGAGAAAATATAAGAGTATTAAAATGGATTTTTGAAAGAACTGAAAATAATAATAATAACGCAGTCAAATCAGAAATAGGATATCTTCCTACCAAAAAGGCAATAGATATTTCCGGGCTCGATATTTCTGAAAACGAAATGGAAGCTTTATTATTCGTTCAAAAAGATAAATGGAAAACTGAAGCTCAAAACATAAAAAATTATTACAAAATTTTCGGTGATAGGTTACCGGAAGGATTAAAAGAAGAGTTAAATAATCTTGAAAAGAGACTAAACTAAGGGTTAAAAGTAAAAATGTAAAAATGTGAAGAAGTTGAACGAAAAGACAATCAATTTTTACGTTTTTACATCTCTATATATTTACATTTAACATTATAGCAAAGCGTTCAATTCTTCTATACTTGTTGCAGGCATATTGCATTTATAATTTTCGCAAATATAGATGGTTGTTTTATCATCAGCGGGAACATACTCTTTAAATAATGGAGATATAATTTCCATTTGATCTTTTTCTTTTGAATTAAAAATAATCACTTTATTTGGAATATATTTCTCTCTTATTATTTTTAACATTTCTTTTGCAGATAAGGAATTTCTTTCACCTGAAATTACAATTTCTATTGAGGGACCAAAAGCAAAATCCAGCGCAATTAATGTTTGAGTAAATGCTTGTGGTGAATTTTCAATTATTCCGGAAAAAGTTTTAATTATTTTTGATGCTTTTTTTTCAAAATCAGAATTACCTGTAATTCTCCCGATTCGAAGCAAATTTAAAATCGCAGTTGAATTACCTGAAGGAACAGCGCCGTCATAAATTTCTTTTTGCCGGATAAGCAGCTTTTCACCATCAGATGGAGTAAAATAGAAGCCTCCTCCCTTTTCATCCCAAAAATATTTTATAAAATCACTGTTTAAATCAACTGCTGTTTTTAAATAGCTTGAATTAAATCCGGTTTCATAAAGATCGAGCAAACCGGCAATAAAAAAAGCATAATCATCAATATTTGCATGAATTCCTGCTTCCCCGTCTTTAAATCGATGCAGTAACCTTCCGCTTTTGCTTACTAAATTTTTAAAAATAAAATAAACCGCTTTTTCCGCAGCTTCATAATATTCATTTTTATCAAATACCTGTGCAGCTTTTGATAGAGCGGAAATCATAAGACTATTCCAATCAGTAAGAACTTTAGTATCCTTAAACGGATGAATTCTTTGTTCACGATAGGAAAATAATTTTCCCTTTATGGTTTTTAGTTTTTGCTTTAATAATTTCTCATCAAGGTTCAATTCGTCTGCAATTATTTTTATTTCTTTTTGAAGATGCAGAATATTTGTCCCAGTATTTTCATCATGCATTTGATCAATCCAATTTCCTTTTGTTTTGACATTAAAAACTTTTAAAAATAAATCGGCTTTATCTTTAGATAGAAGATTTTCAATCTCTTCCTTTGTCCATAAGTAGAATTTCCCTTCTATTCCTTCACTATCTGCATCCTCTGCGGAATAAAAACCACCCTCCGATGAAGCCATATCCCTTAATATATAATTTAATATTTCTTCAGCGGTTTCTTTATAAACATCATTTTTTGTTGCCTGATAAGCTTCTGCGTAAGCTATTACCAGCAATGCCTGATCATAAAGCATTTTTTCAAAATGAGGAACAAGCCATATCTTATCCGTTGAATAACGGTGAAACCCGAAACCGATATGATCATAAATTCCACCTTTGTGCATTTCGATTAATGTTTTCTCAACCATTTCAAGTGCTTCTTTGGAATTTCTTCTTTTCCAATATCGTAGTAAAAAAAAGAGGTTATGCGGAGAAGGAAATTTCGGAGCAACTCCAAAACCGCCATTTTCAGAATCGAAGCGGTTTAGAAAATTATTGAAGACTTTATCCAAAACTTTTTCATTTAATTCTTCTTCTTTCTGTTTTGGTAAACTTGAATATAAAGCAGAAGAAATTTCTTCTATAGATTTATATATTTCCTCCCTTCTATTTTTCCAAATATAGTTAACGCCCGGAATTAAGGTGATCATCCCCATTCTTCCAAACCTGTCTTCTTTCGGAAAATATGTTCCTGCAAAGAAAGGTTTTTTATCCGGAGACATAATAATTGTTAATGGCCAACCACCACTACCTGTTAACATTTGACATACAGTCATATAAATTCCATCTATGTCGGGACGTTCTTCCCTATCAACTTTTATAGAAACAAAAAATTTGTTCATTAAATTAGCCACACCAATATCTTCAAACGATTCTTTTTCCATTACATGACACCAATGGCATGTAGAATATCCAATTGAAAGAAATACAGGTTTATTATCACGTTTCGCTTTCTCAAATGCTTCCTCACCCCATGGATACCAATCGACCGGATTGTAGGCATGCTGAAGTAAATAAGGG
>CAYUVK010000057.1:0-33060 GCA_964448105.1 uncultured Ignavibacteriaceae bacterium | reverse complement strand
AGATTTAGCATGGAAGCAGGGCATTTATTTGTAAGAGATAATTCAAATGGTTTGCCAGGACCAAATGAGCCGGTTGATTTCGATAAGCCGCCTTTCATAACCAAAGGCTATGGACCTAATGGTGAATTAATTGCCTATTATAATTTTGATGTACAATCAACCGAACCTGCCCCTATATATGTTTTATTTAAAGATGGAGAATCTACTCCCGTTCAAGGACAAATGAATATCGTAAATGTTATACCAGGTGATACGGCATATAATGACATATGGGAAGTTCAAAAAGTTACAGTGCCAGCTTATTATGTTGTAAACAGTATTACTAGCTACCAGGAAATAGTAGATTCAGGTTATACAATTGAAGAAACAACTATGCTGGTTAATTGTCCTATTGTACCGGATGGTTCAGTAGCTAGTATGAGGTGGAATCATAAAGACTTCGGATTGACAGAAGGATGGTATAAAGGTGAAGTTGTATACTATTTTAATTTTTTCGAGAAATCTATCATAACTAATAATATGGATATGGTTCCTTTGTCACCAATCTATGTTTCATTTAATATGAATCCTGATCAAGCAGGAGGTGGACCACCATCAGGATTTAAAACAGAAGAGAAAACCGGGAGAGCACATAATGTGACAGCAACACTTCCAACAGATGATGCATATTCGCCCATGTGGATGGTAAATATATATGATAATGCTGATTTTGATAAAGTACATGATTTGGTGTCAGCTCAATCTGCAAATTTACTTGCTGTAGGTGCTGCAATTGTCAATTGTCCTATTGTTGCTCAATATGAAAAAATTGATAGGTTCAGTATGGATGCAGCTCATTTATTCGTTAGAGATACTGCAAATAATTTCCCAGGACCAAATGAACCGGTAGATTTTGATCAACCACCTTTTATTACAAAAGGGCTAGGGCCAATGGGGCAAAAAATATCTTACTATAATTTTGATGTACAACCTAGACACCCTGCTCCCATATATGTATTATTTAATGATATGACATTATCTCCTATCGATGAACAGGAGAATATAATTAATGTTGTTCCTGGGGATACAGGTTATAATGATTTTTGGGAAGTAGTAAAGGTTATTGTACCACCGACTTATGCAGCAAATTCAATCACAAGTTTACAAGGTATCCTGGATGCAGGATATTCTATGCAGCCGACAAATATGCTGGTTAATTGTCCGGTAGTATCTGAGGGTTCTACTGCAAAAATAAGATTAAACAATGAAAACACTGATTTAACTACCGGATGGTATAAAGGAAAAGTTGTTTATTACTTTAATTTTTCAGAAAAAGCATTAATGGCAGATCAATCTAATATGGTTCCTGAATCTGATATTTTTGTTTCATTTAATATAAATCCGGGCGAAACCGGGGGAGGACCATCCTCTGGGTTTAAGATAGATTCAACAGGGAGAGCTCATAACGTAACTGAAACAGTTCCTTCCGATGATGGATATTCGCCTTTATGGGCTGTAAATGTTTATGATAATGCTGATTTCTATAAAGTGCATGATTGGATTTCAGCTCAAGCAGCCAATATACTTGATACAAATGTAGCTTATGTTAACTGTCCGGTTGTATTTGTTGGGACTGCGGTATCGGTTAAAGATGATAATTCGGTGCAGCCTGTTACATATTCACTAAAACAAAATTATCCGAATCCATTTAACCCGTCTACACAGATAAAATTCTCGATAGTAAATAGTGAACATGTATCACTTACAATCTATAACAGTATCGGGCAGGTAGTTTCTCATCTTGTAAACCAGGTTTTACCTGCCGGAAATTATACTGTTAGATGGAATGCCGAAAACTTTGCAAGCGGTGTATATTTCTATACTATACATACAGATAATTTTACAGTAGCTAAAAAGATGATCCTGCTGAAATAATTTGAATAATACCTTCAGGGTTTACATATCATTTCATGGTGTGTAACCTTGAAGGTTTAGATTAATTTCCATCCTACCATTCATCACTTTTCCGTTGTTACATTTTTGATTCTTTATTATCTTAATTTACATCAAATTCCGGAACAAAATAATAATTCAAAAAATTGTTTGTAAAAAAAATGGTAGAAATATCTTTTCATTTTAATTAATTTTTCTTCAAGAATTATTAAAAAATAAAGGATTAAAAATGGATGCAATTTTAGAAAATAACTTCAGGGGACATCTTCTAGATAGAAGAAAAAGACTTGAAGATGCAGTTAATTTAAAGTCCTCAAATGATTATTTACTTCATTTATTGAAAGAAGTTAATTCAGCACTTGAAAGGATGGATAAAGGTACATATGGAATTTGCGAAGTTTGTCATGATCCTATTGAAGAGGATAGATTATTAGTTGATCCTTTGATTAGAGTATGTCTCGGCGATCTTGACCATCACCAGCAGAAATCCCTGGAAATGGACCTGGAATTAGCTTCGAAAATGCAGAATGCCTTATTACCTAAAAAGGATTTAGATTCAGGAGATTGGGAAATAAAATATACATACCTGCCGGCCGGACCCGTCAGCGGAGATTATTGTGATATTATCAATTTAAAAAATGGGGAACTATTATTTGTGCTTGCGGATGTTACCGGCAAAGGAGTAGCAGCATCATTACTAATGACTCAGATACATGCAATCTTTCACAGCTTATCGGCATTTGAAATACCATTGGAAAAATTGCTTGAGCAGGTTAACAGATTAATATGTGAAAGTACGGCATATTCGCACTTTGCTACTTTAGTTGGGGGAAAACTACATAAGAATGGTGAAATAGAAATAGTAAATGCAGGTCATTGTCTTCCGATTGTCTTAAAGAAATATGATATAATCAATATAGATTCTTCTACCGTTCCATTAGGAATTTTCTGCAATATGGAATACCAGGTGCAAAAATTAAAACTGGGAAGCGGTGAAAGCTTAATTCTTTACTCGGATGGTTTATCGGAAGCCCGCGGAGAAACCGAAGAAGAATATGGTGAGAAAAGAATTATGGATTTTGTACAAAAGAATTATAATACATCTCCTCAAAATTTAATTGATTCTCTTATAAATGATGTAAATGAATTTACCGGCGGTTCAAAATTACTTGATGATTTGACAATCATGGCAATTAAAAAATTATAATAAAATCCGTTTCCTTTTCTCGTATGAAATCAAATGTAATTCAAATTGTTGATTATTCACCCGGGCACAAAATTTATTTTAAACAATTGAATTACCAATGGATAAAAAAATATTTTACGGTTGAAAAAGAGGATATTAAATTGCTGGAGGAACCGCAAAAATATATTATCAAACCTGGCGGAGCAATATTAATGGCTAAGAACGGGGGGGATATTGTCGGCACATGCGGATTAATAAAAATAAATAAAACAACTTTTGAGCTCGTTAAAATGGCAGTTGATGAAAAAGCAAGGGGCCGGAATATCGGATATTTATTAGGACAGGCAATAATAAATAAGGCCAAAAATTTAGGAGCGTCAATAATTCGATTAGAAACCAGCTCAAAGTTAATACCTGCCTTAACCTTATACAGAAAATTGGGTTTTACGGAAATACCGTTAAATAAATCCGAGTATAAAAGGTGTGATGTTAAAATGGAACTTAGAATAAAATAAGATTTAGTTTTACTCACCTTTATAATATAAAATCCTTCCAAAATAATATTCAAGAAAATTCTCAACTGAAATGTTTGTTCTATCTCACAATTAATCAAACGTCTCAAAAAAAGATAGAAAAGACAGAATAGAATAAATATTCTAAAGAATTTAGGTGATACTATTCCGGCACAATAGTTGGCATTTGATGTAGGTCAACTTATCTCTAACAAATAAATTGCTGGGGGATAGAGACAAAAAGGCTGCAGGAGCCAGGAGGGTGTTTCTATTTCCCCGGCGATTTAAGTTGACAAAGAATTTCCAATCTCAATTTAATCCTTTTCTATATATTCGCATTTGTCGGGGATCTCAGGCTTAACTAATAAAGTATCTTCCCTTAATAAAGCAACTTTTCCTGCTTCCATACCTTTTTTCTTAACAACATATTTTTTTAAAGTAAATGAAACGGGAACTGTTCCGGCTGTTTTTGCTTTACTGTGAAACGCAGCTATTGATGCTGCCTTTTTTAAAATATTCTTTGGAACAGCTTCTTTAGTATTTTCAACCCGGAGGACTACATGTGAACCGGGGACACCTCTTGCATGAAACCAGTAATCATTTTGTCTGGCAAATTTTGTAGTAAGCAGATCATTATTTCTGCTGTCCTTTCCTACAAACAAATTATACCTGCTTTCAATTAAGTAGTGTTTAAACTTATTTTGAATATCTTCCTGGTAATTTTTGCTTCTTTCTTCTTTTATATTTAATTCTTTCATAATTGTGTTATAGTCCTCGGGATCTTTAATATTATTAAATTTCTGTTCAATATTCTTAAGATTGGTATATGCTTTCAATGAATTATTAAATAACTGCTCTGATTTTTCATATTTAATCCTGTCATTTTTTGCTTTGTTAAAATAATTATCTGCATTTTTTTTTGGTGAAAGAGTTTCATCCAAATTTATGGTTACGGATATATTTCCTTCATAAATATCTTGAATTTCTATACTTCTCATCCCTTTATGAATTGAGGAAAGATTTATTAATAATAAATTCCCCAGTTTCTGATTTTCTTCTTCTTTGCTTCCTTTTTCCAGAACCCATTTTAATTTATTCATCTTCGATGTCAGATGTGATAATTTTTTATCTAAATGCTTTTGTATTCTTTTCCTTTTTTCAATTAACTGCTCAAAATAAAATTTTTTATTTAAATAAAAATTGAATCCGCTGATTATATCATCAAAAAATATTTTTTCTGTAAAAGGGAAAATTTTAAATGAAGCAACAGCCAAATAAACCTGCAGTGATTTCCAGTCTAAAAAAACAGTTGGTTCATCATTGAAAATTTCTTCAATAATTTCGATGGTTGTTTTAATTATTTCGTCTTCCTTTTCCTCATGTAACCTTGTTTTTGCTTCTGAAATAATTTCTTTGCCGATAAAGGGATACTTGTTTCTTAACTCTTTCCAAACATCACCATTTGTTTGTAAGCTAAAATGCGGGATATTTAAGTGTTCTATAAAATTAGTTGATCCCATTTCTTTTAGGAATTCCGATTCATTAAAATCATCCGGTGGATTCTTAAAGTTCTCAAGTCTATTATTTTTTAGGTGAAAACTAATATTTGTATATTTTCCTCTTACAGCAAAATACAATAACCCCATTTCCAATTTTATTCTCAATATTCTATCTGCTGATGCAATTTCAAATTGTATCAATTTTAAAGGAAGATGTTCTGAAAAAAAATCGATAGTATTTTTTTTTGCCCGATGAAAGGACTCTTTAAGATTTATATAAGGAAGACCGGGATTTGCAGATATCTCCAAAAATTTTATTTCTCTATCTTTTTTGATTTCGAGTATTAATCTATCCTTTTCCTGTGAAAAAGCAGATACAAGGAGAGAATCTTTTAGAATTGAATTGATTTCAACAACAAACCTGTTTAAAAAGAAATAATTCTTATACATGTTTTAAAATTTATATAAAAGCAAGCATAAAAAAAGGGTTGAATCAAAATCCAACCCTATGTTTTAACTAAAGTATAAAATTTAAGTTGCTGAGCCGGTTCGTGCTTTAACAATAGCATCCAATGATTTTATTCTTAGGAATATTAAAACTCCCCCGATAAAAGCTGCAACAACTAACAATATAAAGAATAATGACTTATCAGTGAAAACATCCCAGTAGCTTGCCAGAATTCCGGCGGCTTTCCCACCTAATGAAGTTGACAAGAACCAGCCGCCCATCATTAATGCCGTAGTTCTTGCAGGCGCAAGTTTTGAAACTAGTGATAATCCTATCGGGCTAAGGAATAATTCACTAACTGTAAAAACACCGTATGTAACAAACAGCCAGATCGCAGCCGTTTTATGCGTATAAACTGATGGAACCGACATAATTGCAAATACCATCACCAATGAAGAAAGCCCCGAAATAAATAATGCATAACCAAATTTAGATACAGTTGATGGCTCCTTGCCTCGCCTAGCCAGCCAGCTGAAAAATCCTACTAACAGAGGAGTTAATATTATTATGAAAAAAGGATTAATAGACTGAAACAATTCCGCATTTGCCAGCCTCAAATTCTGACCTTGAGCCGGCCACTCATCTTTTGGTAAATTGTTAAAATATGGATTAGGTCCTTCAACCATTACCGGTTCACCTGTACTATCAGTAACTGCTCTTAAATATTTATCTACTTCAGGAACTAAACGCGGTTTTGTATTTACACTTTGAAGCATATCAATTGCCCCTGCGGGTTTTTCTAATACAGGTGCAATTTCACGGTTAGTATAACTTTCAGCCCATATTGTTAAACCGGTCGCATTCTGATTATAAATCGTCCAGAAGATTATTGAAATAGTAAAAATAAAAAGAAGTGCACCGATGCTTCTTTTATCTTCTCCTCCTGCCCTTAACCATAAAGAAATATAAAAAGCTACAATAGGAACACAAGCAAATATAAATGCATCGTTAGAGTTTGAACCGAAAATGTTATTCGGGATTATCCAGCCGATAATTGCAAAAACAATTGCAGGCAGGAAAACATATAAAAATATTTTCATCATCGGCATATCTTCTTTTTCCATAGGTTTCCTGATGTCAGCAAATTTAACATGTTTCAATCCGGTAGATAACCAAATAAGAGCAATTACCAGACCGACTCCGGCAGCTGAAAAAGCATAACCCCATCCGTATTTATTTCGTAAATAGGCAGCAACGAAATTACATACGAGAGCACCGATATTTATACCCATATAAAAAATATTATATGCATTATCTTTTAACGGTTTTAGTTCATCTTTATTATAAATAATTCCTAGAATGGTGCTGATATTAGGTTTGAAAAATCCGTTTCCGACTATTATTAAACCAAGAGAAATAAATAGTGCAGTATCACCTGGGAAAGCCAATCCAAAATATCCTGCAGCCATCAAACTGCCGCCGATGTATATTGATTTTATATATCCCAAATAACGATCTGCAATCAAACCCCCGATAAATGGAGTTAAATATACAAGAGCAATAAATGATCCTACAATATCAGCAGCAGTTCTAACATCAAAACCTTTTCCGCCTGTTGTTGTGTTTGTTAAGTAAAGAAGTAAAATACCTACCATTAAATAGTAACCGAAACGTTCCCACATTTCGGTAAAGAAAAGTACGTATAGCCCTTTTGGGTGCTTTTTGAACATTATCTACCTCGTTTTATTTTATAAGCTCTTGGCTCAGGTGATGAAAAAATAATAAGCGCTAATTTAGGAAAGTAATTTTAGTTTTCCATATTATTTTTTTATAAAGCCTTATTGATTGTAATAATTATTAAAGAAATATTTTTCACTCATAGTTTTAAATTATTCTGGGATCTAGAGGCACTACCCTTGGTTTAGAAAAATGTAAATTTGCAAAATCCGGATGTGTTGTATTCAAAATGAAATTAGAATCTGTAGGTAAAACCGCACTATTAACTTTTAAAAAAAGAGACTCTTTACTCTTGAACCATTCAGTTCCATATTTTTGTGTTAGTTGTCGCTCCAAAATCCAATTCTTTAAGTAAAAGGATTTTGGTACTTCCTCAATTATAATTGAAGCTACATCAATTTCAATTTCGACATAATGATATTCGTTTCTTATGGCAGCAAATGAAATAGAATTAGCTCTAAGTTCCAGTACACACATAGCTAAAGAAGAGCAAAAATAAAGAACTCTCTGACCTAAAATGTGCCATCGTCCGGATGTTTTAATTGCTCCTGAGGGATCTTTTGGATCATAAACCTTTCTGCAAATCCGATAAAGCTTTAGCAATTAAAAAATTCCGTACTCTATTTGGTGTAAAACTTCCTCAACCTTACGCCGCCCGGATTCGGTTTTGATCATATCAATAGGCTTTTTCCCATTTAAGGCAAATACAGGATTATGGAGCCATTGATTCAACTCATCCTCAGAGCCGAGAACTTTTTTCCCCAACTCTAATATTGATTCTAATATTTCAAGACTATCACTTTTCCGCTGTGAAATCACCTTGGAATTGTTCTTATTTTTAGTCCATCGGGTTAATGTCTTTGGTGCTACATCAAGTATATCGGCAATATCTCTGATCGTCAGAGCATATCTTTCATTGAGTTCTTTTACTATTCCAATGGAAGAACCGGAAACAGATGGATTTCTTGTCATGGGATAATTGTCCTTTCTTAATTGGACAAATGTACCAAAGATGTGGTAAAAAATCAACATCAATTTTTCTATAGATCCTCCCAAAAGTCGCAGTGATAAATATGAATTTGTAATCTGCAATCCGAAATTCAAGATTTAAACGTAACACATAAAATGATAATGTGTTAAACCATTAGTTGTAACAATATTACCCATTTAATATATTTGGAACCAATGAAAAATATTCTTAAAAATCCTTTCGTAAGAAAAACATTATATATTTTATTAGGATTTGTTGCATTTATTGTGCTGCTGAATAATGTAATTATGCCCTGGTATGTCAGCAAACCGGAAGAAAAAGTGCCTAGTGTAATTTCTATGAAAGAAGAAAAAGCTCTTGATGTATTGAAAAAAGCAAATCTTGAACCGGTAATAAGCGATACAACTTTTGATGAAAGATATCCAAGAGGTACAATTCTCTTTCAAAAGCCGAATGGGGGAGAAACCGTAAAGGAAGGTAGGCGAATTTATCTTTTTGTAAGCGGCGGCGAACCGGTTGTATTAGTTCCGTTATTAAAAGGGAAATCGGTAAGAGATGCTAAATTTTCTCTTGAAAGACTTGGATTAAAATTGGGAAATGTTAATGATATACCATCCACTAATCCCAAGAATATGATATTTGACCAGCAATATGTAGAAGGCACACCTCTAAAAAAAGGAGATTCGGTTGGAGTTACAGTTAGTGCAGGTGAAGAATACGGTGAAATAATAGTTCCTGATTTAATAGGTAAGTCATTAACCGAGGCAGAACAAATTTTGGCGGACAGTTCTCTGCGTGTAGGTAAGATAAATTACCAGCCTTCTTTTTCTCTTTTACCCAATACTGTTCTTGATCAATATCCAAGTAAAGGGAATAAGGCAAATAAAGGCGACCAGGTTGATTTGTTTGTTACCAAATCAGCGGAATCAAAAAATCAAAATATACCTTCGGAATAATAATGGCAATTTTAGCTCCTTCAATATTATCTTCTGATTTTTCAAATTTAGCACAACAGATCCGCTTAGCTGAAATGGGTGGAGCCGACTGGATTCATTGTGATGTAATGGACGGTCATTTTGTTCCAAATTTAACATTTGGACCTCTTATAGTTAAAGCTGCAAGAAAATCGACAAAACTTCCTCTCGATGTTCATTTAATGATTGAAAAACCGGATAATTATCTGGAAGAATTTGCTGCTGCTGGTGCGAATCATTTAATAGTTCATTTTGAAACTGTTATTCATTTGAATAGGACTATTAATAAAATAAAAGAACTGGGAATGAAAGCAGGGGTTTCTATTAATCCTTCAACTTCTATTAGTGTATTAAAATATATTATGGAATATGCCGATTTACTTTTAATTATGTCGGTCAATCCAGGTTTCGGCGGACAAAGCTTTATTCCGAATTCATTATCAAAAGTCAGAGAGGCTGTCGAATTAAGAAAAGAATTAAATGCAAATTATTTAATAGAAATTGACGGAGGGATTGATACAAAAACCATTAAACCTGCACTGGATGCCGGAGTTGATGTTTTCATTGTGGGCTCTTCAATATATAAATCCGATAATATAACTGCTGCTGCTACCGAACTGAAAAATATAATTAAGTAGTTCCTACTAGTATTATATATCTCTATTCCATAATTGAAGGATATTTTTCTCTTACCAAAAATTAAAATTATTTTTGATAATATAAGAAATATCATCTCCTTAATTTATTAACTTTATTGTCTAACTTTTTAATTTTAATGCAGAGTATTAAAGTACATATAAAAGATACACTATCACTCGCATATCCTGTTATGATTGGACAATTGGGATTTATGATGATGGGAGTAATGGATAGTGTTATGGTTGGCAGAATAGGTGCTACTCCTTTAGCTGCTGCTTCGCTTGGAAGTAGTCTAACTTTATTAATCTTTATTATAGGGTTAGGGACTTCCTTTGCGGTTACACCTTTAGTAGCCATTGCTGTAGGTGCAAGAAAATATCATGAATGCGGAATATATTTTCGTCAATCTTTAATAGTTAATTTATCTTTATCAGTAATACTTTTTGCCGTGACTTTTTTATGTGCAGATTTAATTATTTATTTTAACCAGCCTCCTGCTGTTGTGGTTCAAGCTACTTCGTATACAAAAATATTGGGGCTTTCAGTAATCCCTACTCTAATCTTTCATACTTATAAACAGTTTATTGAAGGATTATCAATTATGCGTCCGGCAATGATAGTAACTTTAGTAGCTAACATAATTAATTTTATCGGGAATTGGATTTTTATTTATGGTAATTTAGGCTTCCCTGCATATGGTTTGAATGGTGCGGGTTGGGCAACTTTTTCTTCGCGAACTTTTATGGCTTTGGTGTTAATGTTTTATGTAATGAAAACAGATTATTTCAAACAATTCGATGTTAGTTTTCATCTCAAAAATATTAATCTTCCTGTTATAAGAAAAATATTATCACTTGGTTTACCGAGCGGGTTTCAATATTTCTTTGAAGTCGGTGCGTTTTCATTTGCCGTTGTAATGGTAGGGTGGCTGGGTACGAAACCTTTGGCAGCTCACCAGATAGCAATTAATTTAGCTTCAATATCTTTTATGGCAGTTTTAGGGATTTCGGCTGCCGGCGGGATTCGCGTTGGCAATGCTGTCGGTCAAAAGAGTATTACAGAAACAAGAAAAGCCGGGTTTACAGCTCTTCTTCTGGGTGCAGCTGTAATGACTACTTCAGGAATTACTTTTATAATTTTAAAAAGATTTTTACCTTCACTTTATATCGATGATAAAACGGTAATTTCCATTGCTTCTTCGTTATTAATTATTGCAGCTCTATTCCAAATTTCCGACGGAATTCAAGCAGTTGGTATCGGAATTTTAAGAGGATTAACCGATGTGAAAATTCCAACTTTAATTACTTTTACAGCTTATTGGATTATCGGACTTCCGATAGCTTATTTGTTAGGATTCATATTCCATCTGGGAGTTCAGGGAGTTTGGATCGGATTATTAACAGCTTTAACCGCCTCGGCAGTAATGTTAACTTTAAGGTTTAATAAACGAAGCAAAACTAAAATTGTTGTGTAACAAATATTATTGCAGAAAAAAAATAAAAATTATTTCCCTTTATAAGGTTTTAATTTGCTAATTTTTGTCATAAATATTTTTCAACTTAAGTTTATTTAAAAATTTCTTCCGGTTTTAATTGCAAATAAAGAAGGGAATACAATGAAGACCAGATATTTAGCCTTTCTATTGTTTTTATTAATATCATCTAACTTATTCGTTTTTGGAGGTAATTATAAAAATTTTATTGTATCCGTATATATAAGAGCTTATGAAGTAAAACAAATGAATAATTTGAAAAAGCTTGATTCAGTTTGGACATTAATTTCAAACCAGGTTAAGGTTGATAAAGTATATTTGGAAATACACCGTGATTCTATTACTGTTGATGATAAGACCATTGAAACAGCAAAAAAGTTTTTCCATGATAAAGGAATAAAAACTGCAGGAGGGATTACCTATACAAAAAACGAAGGGAATCGATTTCAAACCTTTTGTTATGTCACTCCTAAAGAAAGAAAAGAAGCCAAAGAATTAGCCGAATTAACCGCAAAACATTTTGATGAATTTATACTGGATGATTTTTTCTTTACTAATTGTAAGAATGAAGATTGTATAAAAGCAAAAGGAGATATGAGCTGGACTGACTTTCGCTTAAAACTAATGACAGATGCTGCTAAAGAGCTTGTAGTCGGTCCTGCAAAAGCAGTTAATCCAAAAGTTAAAGTTGTAATTAAGTTTCCAAACTGGTATGAACATTTTCAAGGTTTGGGTTTTAACCTGCAAGATGAACCGAAAATATTCGATGGTATTTATACCGGAACCGAAACACGGGACCCTGAATTTACAGATCAGCACTTGCAGCAGTATGAAAGCTTTTTAATTTTCAGGTATTTCGAAAATATAAAACCGGGTGGAAACGGCGGTGGATGGGTAGATCCATTCGGGATTTATTATATGGATAGATATGCTGAAGAATTGCGGCTTACACTTTTTGCAAAAGCCCCGGAAATTACTCTTTTTGATTTCCGCTCAATTCAATTACCGATTTCGAAAAACATGCGGGCTTCATGGCAGTCTCAAAATACAAGTTTTAATTTTGATGAAATGATGAAACCTTTGAAAAGTGAACCAAGCGATGAGCCAAAAATAATAGCAAGAGCAGCAGGTTATACTTTCGATCAAGTTGATAAATTTATTGGTAAGCTGGGTAATCCTGTTGGAATTAAAAGTTACAAACCTTACAACTCGATGGGAGAAGATTTTCTTCAAAATTATTTTGGCATGATTGGAATCCCAATGGATATCGTACCTGAATTTCCAACAGATTCTAAAATGGTTATTCTTACCGGATCGGCTAAATTTGATCCGGATATTGTAAATAAAATAAAAGGACAGCTTGTTGCTGGAAAAAACGTTACTATCACATCAGGATTGTTAAAAGCACTCCAGGGAAAAGGAATAGAAGATATTGCTGAACTACAATATTTAAACCGGAAATCTTTAGTTAAAGATTTTAAAACATCAAGAATAGGTAATACATTATACAGTTCTAAAGAAAAAATTTTAGTACCCCAGATTCAATATTTAACAAATGATACCTGGGAAGAAATTTCGGGGCTAAATTCAGGGTTAGGCTGGCCAATTCTGCTTTCCGCAAGTTATGCAAAAGGAACTTTATATGTTTTAACTATCCCGGATAATTTTGCAGATTTATATAATCTTCCTCCAGAAGTATTAAATAGGATTAGACAAATACTTACAGGTGGAATAAATTTGCGGTTGGAATGTTCATCGAAGGTTAGTCTAATTGTTTATGATAATAACACATTTATAATTGAATCCTTTTTACCGGAAGAAACAGAAGTAAAAGTTGATGTAGGGAATAAATCTGCTAAAGTGACAGATTTACTTTCCGGTGAAGAAATAAGTACTCAGCCGGTGAAAACTTCTAACATTTGGAGAAGAGTTTCTAAACCTGAATCTTCTTTTGAGATAAAAATTAAGCCGCATTCATATAGAGTTTTCAAATATGAAGAATAAATAGAGAAATTTTCAAAATTCTTAATGGATTCAACCTTATGAAGATTTAAACATAAACAAACTAATTTTTGACGAAATAAAAGATTCAACAAAAAATGAAAATGACAGTCTTTCTTTAAGTACGTATCCAAATCCTTTTAACAATCAAATAAATCTTAGAATTAAATTACCCTATAATTATAATCCTCAAAATATAACTTTCAAATTAAATAACATTCTAGATCAACAAATAAAAATATTTGATCCAAGTTATACTCCGGGTCAGATGGAATTTAAGTTTACATGGGATGGAAAAAATGATCATGGAAATTATGTCTCTTCGGGTAATTATTTCTTTGTTGTAACGACCGCCGAAAAGGAATACACTATGAAATTAATTCTTTTAAAGTGAAATTAATTCAGCCAATTTTTATCGATCATTTCTAAAAAATTAATTATGAGCAACCGATTAGGTTGCTCTATATTATAAATTGGAATTTTTTTTAATCTTCTTCTATGACATTTTAAATTAAGGATGTTTTTAAAACAGCGATATAATTATTGAGCCAAGAAATTGTTTCTAATATCATCAGAAATATTTTTTATTAAAGTTAGTTTTAATAATCAATCCATTAAAGTCATTTAAAGAATTTAATTAATAACTTTTGTTTATACTGAAATGCCTGAGAAATTAATTTTCCAGGCAAATAAAAGAAATTCAAGCAATTGCTTAATATCGAAATAAAGCGATTTTTATAAATAAAGTGAGAAAAATAAGTTTTTCGGATGCGGCATGATTTTGAAGACATACTATTTAACAAAAACATTTTAAATTAATTTTATTAAAAAATATAATTTAATTTTTTAGTGCTAACCAAAATGGAGAAGTTACATGAAAATGCTTACAAGAACTGCCTTGGTGTTTATCTTTTCAATTATTGCTATAGGGGAGATATCTGCACAACCCCTTCCTCCAATAAATTTGACTGCTGTACAAGGCAATTGGGGAAACTATGTATTTGTTAAGCTCAACTGGGAAACTGCAGGACCTATAATGAAACATAAGCATTTCAATATTTACAGAAAAGACGGTTCTATATCAGATACGGGAAACTTTAAAAAAATATACTCTCATATTTTAATGAATTTCTGGATTGATAGGTATGTAACCAGGGGTGTTTCTTATTCATATTATGTTACAGCCGTTAATGGAAATGGTGAGAGTAATCCTTCCGATACAGTTAAGATTGCTTTAGATTCAAATAGTGCTGCTGCATATGCATATGGTTCATTAAAAAATAGTGTTACCGGTGAAATGATCCCGCATGGCAGCGTTTCTTTTATTCCGGTTTTTGGCTGGGACTTAACTAAAGTTTGGACAGATAGCACCGGAAATTATGCTGCTCATTTATTTTCGGGTACTTACATTATCTTGGCAAATGCTGTAGGATTCTTTCCGGAATTTTATAATGATGCCCGGTATATTTTTAATGCTACAAAAATTACTTTGCATTCCAATGATAGTATAAATTTTGATATTAATCTCGAGCCTCGCCAACAACTTTCAAAATTTATTCTAAGCGGAAGTGTAAAAGATTCTCTCGGTAATCCTGTAAAATCAATGGTTGAATTATATAATATTACTTCAAATTCTTTCCATAGAAGATTTTATCATACTGTGACAGATAGTTTGGGTAATTATACTGTTAAAGTTCGGGAGGGGGATACTCTTGTCGTTTTTGCACATTCTTTTAATAAAGATTTCTTTCCGCAGTTTTATAACTTAAAAGAAAGCTTTTTAACTGCCGATAGAATCGGTATTTCTGCCGATACCGGTAATATAAATTTTGTTCTTGTTCATAAACCGGTTTACAATAATGGAATAAGCGGAACTGTTATGAACAGTGACAGTATGGGTGTGCAATCATTAATTCTTGCTATCAAGCTTGGAATTAAAGAAGATATTCATAGAAGATACACTACTTATTCAGATTCGTTAGGTAATTATTCTTTTTCTAATTTCTACCCGGGAACTTATATTTTGCTTTCAATACCTCATGATGATTATCTACCCACATACTTCCGTTATGATGGTACCCAGACTTTACGATGGAAAGATGCGGATTCGATTGTAGTTAGTTCTTCCGGTATGGTTTCAGGGATAAATTTTGTTGTTACCGATATACCTGATTCGGGTGAAGATTTTATTGACGGTAGAGTAACCGACGATTCGGGAAACCCGGTTGCAGGGGCGTTGGTATTTGCTAAAGACAATAATCAGCAGATATATTCGTTTGGTATTACCGATCAAAAAGGTAGTTATATAATTAGAGGATTGATTCCCGGCAGCTATTCTGTTTCATCATCTTCATATGGATATGATGACGGAGATATGACAAGCGTATCACTTGATTACACTACAAACTATTCAAGTAGTTTGTCTTTCTCGATGACACCTGAATCAATTACTCAAGTCAATCAGAATCCCGGTGTAATCAGTTCTTTTGAATTAAGTCAGAATTATCCCAATCCTTTTAATCCTAGTACTGTTATTAACTTTAAAGTGCCTTTCAAGAGCATGGTTACAATAAAAGTTTTTAATATACTTGGTAGTGAAGTTGCTACAATACTTAATGAAGAAAAACCGGCCGGAAGTTATAATGTTACTTTTAATGCAGGTAGCCTTGCGAGTGGAGTCTACTTCTACCAATTAAAAGCCGGGAATTTTGTTGCAACCAAAAAGCTCATGATAATCAAATAATTTATATTAATTATAGATGGACAAAAGGGCCGCCGGAAAATGACGGCTCTTTTTTTATATAATATATTTAGTTATTAAAGGAACTCAAAAATTGCGTAATGTAATTAATTATCTTTTTACATCGTTCTGAGACCATTGACCATCGATATAACGCCACATTTTTCCGGTTGGATTTTTATCATGCAATTCTACCGGAAGCCTATGAGGACGCACATTATCATAACAATGCAAAGCTGCAAAACGCAGCATTGATCTTGGAATCCCAACTGCCGTAAAACCCGGATGCCCTGTAGCCGGATAAGGACCGCCATGATTCATTGATGGTACAACGGCTACACCGGTCGGCATCTTATCATTTAATATTCTGCCGACTTTTAATCTTAGAATACTTTCAACTTTGTTATAATCCTCATCGTCTTCTCCTTTAGAATTTGTGTATAAACCGCCTGTTAGATTTCCTTCAAGAGCTGAAGCAATTTCTGCCATTTGATTAATGTTATCGGCAACAACTATTAAGCTAACCGTTCCAAAGGCTTCAGTTTGCAATTCGTGAGGATTCTTTAAGAAATTTTCCCCTGATACTTTAAGTAAAGTATTTAGAAATGCATAACCGGGTCCTTCGGCATCTTTACCACCCGCAACTATTTCAGCCCCCGCCTTTGTTAATACTTGAATTGCATCGGCAATGTTTTTTGGTCCGGCTGCTGATAAAAGAGTACCCGGTTTATTTTCCTTAAATATTTTAACTAAAGAATTAATAAAAGTTTCACTGTTTTCATCTTTTTTTAATATAACTAATCCTGGGTTAGTACAAAATTGACCTGCTCCCAATGAACAAGAGCTATATAGTTCCATTGCAATATCCTGCAAACGTTCTTTTAATGCACCTGGCAGTATAAATACAGGATTTACACTTGACATTTCGAGATAGATTGGCTTACCAGCTTTATCGGCAGCTTCTTTTAATCTTAATCCGCTTTGCCTTCCACCTGTGAATCCGGTAGCTCCGACCAAAGGATGAGAAACAAGCATATAACCAACATCCGGCTTTGTTCTGTAGATTAACTGAACTGTTGCCAATGGAAGACCACTCTCTTTTACTGCTTCAAATGCAGCTTCGGCAAATATTTTTGTAGCTCCTGCATGAGAAGTATTAGCTTTAGCTATAACAGGATTTCCTGCTGCAATAGCCGCTGCAAAATCTCCCCCGGCAGCACTGTTAAATGCGAATGGAAAATTATTAGGTCCCATAACTACCACTGGACCGCCTAAAGGTCCAAACATTGAATGAATATTATTTTTTGTATCCATTACTGCTATACACCACGAACGATCACGAGCCGCGGCGCCAGCCTGACGTAGTTGATTTGTAGTACGTGGTAATTCCACTGATTTAAGTCTAGGTTCTTTGGGAAGAGCAGTTTCCAGGTTTGTTAGATTAACAAGTTCATCAGTTCGTTTTTCAATATTATCGGCAAATACTTCAAGAAAATTTTCGATCTTTTCCGGTGGAATTGTTCTTAATTCATCTGCTGCTTTTTTACCTGCTGTTAAGGCTTGAAGAATTTCATCTTTTGTAGAAACCGGATAACTTTCAGGTAATGCAGATTTTGTTGCCGGATTAATCATACTAAATGTACCAGTTGAATCTTTGGGTTTTCTCCATTCACCGGCTATCAAAACAGGTTGTAATGACATTTTTTCTCCAGATTAATTTTTGCTTATGATATTTATTAACTTTTTAAATTTATCCTTCGACCATATTTTCAAGAGTAAGAGAATCTATAGTGATTCGAACAAGATCTCCTTTTTGTAATGTAAAATCATCGGGAGGAATTATCCCGGTGCCGGTCATTAAAAAGGCACCATACGGAAAAGTCATTTCCAACGTTAAATAGTCTGCCAGTTCCTCAAGCGGACGTTTTATCTGGGATGTAATTGTATTACCCTTAAAAATTTCCTTATCATTTCTCAAAATTACTATATCTATATCCAAATTTTTAAATACACCAGAATCAGGAATAATAATTCCCGGACCAATTGCACAAGAACCATTATACATTTTTGCCTGAGGAAGATATAAAGGATTTTCTCCTTCAATATCCCTGGATGAAACATCATTACCCACGCAGAAACCAATTATTTCACTTCTATTATTAATTAAAATTGTTAATTCTGATTCAGGGACATTCCATTTTGTATCTTTTCGTATCCTGATATTACCTCTATGTCCGACAGCGCGCCATCCAATGGATTTAAAGAAAATCTCAGGACGTTTTGCATTATAGACTTTCTGGTAAACATCTTTAATTTCAGTTTCAGCTTCGCGGGCATCCCGGCTTCGCGCATATGTAACTCCTGCAGCCCATACTTCTAGATCCGGTTCAATAGGTGCTAATAATATTTTATTTGCAAAGCCTTCAGTTGGTAATGATTTTAGAAAATTTAATATTGAATTTTTTGGTAATTGTAAGAGCAGCTTAAGATTAAATTCCTGCGGTAGTAATTTCCCCTCTAATGCCCACCGCGGATTTTGTTCATATTTATGTCGGGTTAAATACATTTCAAATTCCACAATTAATAAAAAAATTGAATTTAATTATTCACATGAATTTTTTAATGTTTCTTATTGCTTGTTTTATTCTTTGTTCGTTTTCAACCATAGAAATTCTAATATATCCCTCACCGTATTCACCGAAAGCAATCCCGGGAGAAGTAACTACTTCAGCTTCATCAATCAATAGCTTGGAAAAATTTAATGAGCCCATTTCTTTAAATTTATCCGGGATTGGAGCCCAAACAAACATGCTTGCTCTTGGTTTTTTAACATTCCATCCTATTTTATTTAATCCTTCAACCAAAACATCTCTTCTATTTAAATATACTTCTGCAATTGCTTTTGTTACTTCAGGCGGGGAGTCTAAAGCGGCAATTGCTGCAACCTGGATTGGAGTAAACATACCATAATCATAAAAACTTTTAAGTTTAGCAAGAGCAGCACATATTTCTTTATTGCCAACGCAAAAACCCACACGCCAACCAGCCATATTATAACTTTTAGACATGGTGAAAAATTCCACTGCCACTTCTTTAGAGCCGGGTACCTGCAATATTGATGGAACTTTTGTTCCGTCAAAAACTATATCACTGTATGCCATATCATGAACTACAATCATATTCTTCTTTTTGGCATACTGGACCACCTCTTTTAGAAAAGCAAGATCAACAACTGCAGTAGTAGGATTTGAAGGAAAGTTAAGAATTAACATTTTAGGACGAGGCCACATATCTCTTGTAATATGAGAAATATCCGGAATAAAATCATTCTTTTCACTTAAAGGAATAGAAACAACATTAGCACCTGCCGAAGTTACACCATAAATATGAATCGGGTAAGTCGGGTTTGGCACCATAACTACATCGCCTTCATTTAATACTGCAAGGCATAAATGAGATAATCCTTCTTTACTTCCAATTGTAGCAACTGCTTCGGTTTCAGGAGCAATATCCACATCGAAATCTCTTTTATATTTTCTCGAAATTGCCTTTAATAGTCCGTGAATACCTTTTGATCTTGAATACCTGTGAGTTTTCGGATCATCGATAGCTGCTTTTAATTTATCAATTATAAATTTGGGAGTAGGACCATCCGGATTTCCCATTCCGAGATCAATCATATCAATCCCTTCTCGTCTTTTTTGCAGCTTAATTGCATTTAGTTCTGCAAACAAATAGGGAGGCAGTCTTTCTAATCTATTGGCAAATTGCATTTATACTCCATTTAATTAATTTTCTTTAGGATATAGATTATTCCACCATTGAGGCTGACCTTTTAAGTATTTATTGAACCAGGCGATTATAGTTTTTGTCCATTCTTTTCTCTTTTTGTATTCCATTATAAGATGATTTAAACCTGTAACTTGAACAAGTTCAACTTTTCTATTTAATAATTTTAAAGCAGTAAATAATTGCAGACTTTCTCCAAAAGGAACATTTGTATCTGCCGAACCATGTAAAAGCAAAAGGGGAGTGGTTATTTTATCTGCATTAAATAATGGACTGTGATCAACATAAATATCTTTTCTATTCCATGGGAAACTATTTGCAGATGCGACCGCACTATATTCATATCCCCAATAACCCACACCCCAGTAACTTGAAATTGAACTTATACCGGCATGTGAAATAGCAGTAGTAAACATATTTGTTTTGGTTAAAAGATTTTCTGTCATAAATCCGCCGTAAGAAGCACCAATACAGCCGATTTTTTTCGAATCAACAAAAGGGTGCTCAGAAAGAAATTTTTTTGTGCCATCAATAATTTCTTGTGCAGTTGTTTTTCCCCAATCATTTACATGATAAGCAGAGAAATCCTGCCCATAACCAATAGCACCGCTTGGCTGAAGAACATAAATAATGTACCCATTGGCAGTCCAAATATTAAATGGGTATCTTCCTTCGAAAGATTGATCAACCGGTAAAGTTCCCCCATAGTAATAAACAATGCATGGATATTTTCTAGAAGAATCAAAATTTGGAGGATAATAAATTAATCCGTCAATTGGTACATTTCTTTCGTTTTTAAAAGTCCACTTTTCTGTTTTGCCCAATTTGATATCTTTAAAGCTTTCTTTACTTGGATCGTACAGCAGCTTTGAATTGGAATTCTGTAAATCAACATAATAAAATTTCCCCGGATCTGTCGCGCTTGAGCCGGTATATACAGCAGCAGAAATATCCTTTGCAAAATCTATTGATTCTGTAACTTCTGTTTTAAGTTTAATTAAAGTGTAAGAATTTTCATTCATGCTATATTTATACAAATTCTGGAATGTTTTATCAATACTATTAAAATAAATCGCGTTATCTTTTTCACTCCAAAAAGCAGTTAATATAGAAGGATTGAAATCCCTGGAAATTGCATCAGCCTTTTTTGTATTTAAATCATAAATGTAAGCTTGAATATCAAAGTCATTTGGAATCCTATCGGATGATAAAATATTTCCCTTATTCCCAAACATTGAAGGACCGCCTAAAAATAAAATTTTATTTCCGTCAGGTGAGAATTGTGCGCCAGTTGACCAGTATAAATTGAGCAGCGAATCTGCTTCCATCTTTTGAAGATCAAGAATATAATATGTTAAATATGAATATGGTCTATCTGTAGTTTCATCTGTTCTTGTAGAGAATAATAGTTTTTTCCCGTCAAGACTAATATCATTTATATAAGTTGATTTATTTCCTGCGGTCAATCTTATTTGTGTCTTTTCAGGGATATTAATTAAATACAAAAAGCTTTTATTCCGAAAATCCGGCTGTCGGTCTTCAAGTCCTTCAAATCTTTTTAACCCGGTTTTATTTTCTTCCGGTTTTTCATATATACTGTAAATAATAAAATTACCGTTGGGTGAGAAAACAAAACCGTCAAAATCTTTAATACCGTCCAATATTTTTTCCGAAGTGCCGTCTTTTATATTATAAATCCAAAGAGAAGTTTTATCCTTATTACTTTCTGTATAAGCAAAACTTTCACCTTTCGGATTCCATGTAATGTACTTAAGCGACAATCCTTTAAAAGATTGAAATAAAGAAGCATCTTTAGTTCTATAAATATTAATCCAATTTTCATTATTCCCATTTTCATTTATTACCTGTGACACTGCCACCGAGGCGAGTTCTCCGTCCGGTGAAATTGATACAGCCCTGATTTTGGGATCTTCCAAAAGATTGTTGATATTAACAAAATGATTTGGATTAAGTGATATATTTAAATCCCGTTTGCTGAAGGAGGTGTCTAAAGTAATTTCTGCTTTTACTTCCCAGTTAGAAACCATGGCCGGATCTTTTACACTTTTTATTAATAGAAGATGTTTACCCGTTTCAAGCTCAATATCGACTGAAGATTTTTCAGGTGTACAAGCAGAAGTATCCGGTTTTAGGTTTTGTGAGGAACCCTTTGTTAATATTTCATTGCCGTCTATATAAGCTGCAAATAATTGGCATGAAATTATTTCTAATTTCCCGCTTAACCATCTGTCAGCATCAAGATAAGCTGCCAGGTAGTTAACTTCAGGTTCTTTTAAATTTTTTTCATTGAACCTAACAAAATCATTTGATGAGGTAAGTTTGGTCCACTTTAATAATTGTTCCTTGTTCCATGAAAAATTTTGATTTTCTTCAGGGGATAGATTTTTAATATCAATATCATTAAATGATAAAATATCTTTGACATTAAACTTTTTATCGTTATTTAAGACAGGGAGGCGAATAGTAATATTCCCGAGGCTCAGCCATTCTTTTATTATTATTGAATCTTTCCCGCTTTGACCAAATACAAGTGTAGCAAAAAAGACAATAAATAGTAGAGAGTATTTTGTTTTCATTTTTTTTAATTTTTTTGGTAATAATTGATTATAAAAATAGCAATAAAAAATATTTTAAGTAACGTTATTAAACTAGGTATGGATTTTTAATTTCATTAGTAATAAATAATTGGCTAATTTTTGCCGAACTTAACCAAGGAAAATAATGAAAATAAATTTATTTATTTGGCTGCTTTTTTGTTTAACAATTCACTGCAGTATAATAGCACAGGGAAAAGACAATTTAGGAATATATGCCGCTGTTACAAAGTTTGATCCTTCACGAAACCCTGGACAGGATCTTAAAGATGCAGTTGTTGAAGCGCAAAAAAGTAATAGAAGAATAATTTTAGATGTCGGTGGTGATTGGTGTATCTGGTGCCATAGAATAGATAATTTTATAGACAGCAATAAAGACGTATCCAGTCAATTACATAATCATTTTATTGTTGTTAAGGTTAACTTCAGTCCCGAAAATAAAAATGAAAAGTTTTTATCCAATTATCCCAAAATTCCGGGTTACCCTCATTTTTTTGTTTTAAGTGAAAAAGGGAAACTAATTCATTCGCAGGATTCCGGTAAATTGGAAAAAGGGAAAGGATATAGTAAAGAAAAGTTTATTGCTTTTTTGAAAAAATGGTCTCAAGGTAGGAGACCAAAAAAGATGTAATGACTTAAATCAAAAATCTATGTTCAAAATTATAAATTATTTTTGAATTTTAACTTTTTACTTTTTGACCTTCTATGTTTCTTCAGATAAAAAACTCTTTATGTTGAATGAAGGCTCCGAATTGAAATTATAAGTGAAATTATTTTTTGAAATACCGGAATATAAATCCTGTTTATTGTTATAATCTTTTAAATAAAATATCCTGACTTTATTCCTGTTTTTTACGAGCCAGTTTAAAGTGATTTTCATTTTTTCCAGATCTTCATCATTCGGCAGGTTATTAAAATTAATAGTGTTCGAAAAATAATCGTTGAGTGATTCTTCAAAATCATCTTTCTCTTTTAAAGAACCTTTTTTAACAAAAATTTTACCCGACAGCATTAACACATAATCGCGGGTGAAACCTTCAGTAATTTCAAAAAGCACTTTCGCATTATTTACTGGTTCCGAAAGCAAAGACTGTTTGTGAGTTTGAGCTAGAATCATGTCTATTAGCTCTTTTGTCTCGGCTGCCTTTTCAAATTTTTGAAGAGAGGAATAATATTTCATTTTGTTAATTAACCTATTCAAAGCAAATTGATTCTTTCCGTATAAAAATTCATATACTTTATCAAGCTCTTCAAAATAAAATTCTTTTTCTTTATTGATGCAAGGAGCAGTACATCTTTCAATTTCTGCAAGAAAACATGATTTTCCCTTTGCAAATTCCTTTTCATCACATTCCCTAACAGCAAAGGTTTTATTTATCATTTCAAAAACTTTTAAAGCCTGCATTTTATTAATAAACAATCCAAAATAGTCATTACCATCAAAATCAAAATAATTACAAATCTCAAGTGAAGGAAATTCTAACGATGCAGAAATTCGTAAAAAATATTTATTGCCGTATTTCTTAAGAAATGTATTATGCCTCGGGTTTATTACTTTTATTGACTCGGCTTCATTTAATAAAGCAGTTAATTCAGAGTTTGTGATTTCAATTTTTAATCTTTTTGCCTGTTGAATAATCTTCTTTGCTTTTCTCGGTGCACCCGAAGAGAAATATGACCTCACCCTGTTTTTTAATGACTTAGCTTTACCAATGTATATTATATTATTTTTTGAATTGAGGAAGTAGTAAGTCCCGGGTGCGTCCGGTAATGAAGCAATATCATCGGCAAGCTTTTTACTTATTTTATAATTAAGCGGTTTTTCCTGTGGTACATATTGAAATTTTAAAAGCTCATCCACGGTATAAATTTTATGTTTGCCTTGTATTTCTTCAAGCATTTTTAAAAAAACTTTAGCAGTGACTTCTGCATCAGGTAAAGCTCTGTGGGCATTTTTATTGTGAAGATTAAGATGTCTGCAAACAGCTCCAAGTGATTTTTTTCTTAATTCAGGATAAAGCCTGCTTGCTAATTTATGTGTGCAAAGACTTAAATTATTAATGTTCGTTTGGTCGCAAGCGTTAAATTCTTTTCTTAAAAAGCTTTTATCGAAGGAAATATTATGTCCTGTTAAAATATTTGTTGATATAAACGATGAAATATCATTTGCAATTTCTTCAAAAAAAGGAGAATTAAAAACTTCATCATTTGTTATCCCGGTTATGTTTGAAATATAGTAAGGAATATTCCTGCCGGGATTTATTAGAGACTGAAATTTATCGACGATTTTAAGGTTGGATATTTTTACAAGACCAATTTCTATAATATTATTTGATCTTGGTGAAAGTCCCGTTGTTTCAACATCCACAACACAAAACTCAGCTTGTTCAATGCCTAAAGAAAGAAAATCATCGTTCATAAAAGAAAATACTTATAGATATCTTTTCAAAAATAAATAAAACTTAACAAATTGAAATAAAAATGATTAAATTATTATTTAATTGATTAAAAATTGGGTTTTTATAAAATTAAAAATAATATAAAATACTTGACATTATAAATTAAGAGAAATATATTTTATATCATGAAAAAAGGCATTATCTTAATTCTGTTATCGTTTGCCGTAACAATCATAGCAGGGGCGTATTTCTACGGGTTTGATGTTTATCATGATGGGGATAATGTAGTTGTTACCTGGAAAACTCTTCAAGAAAATAATATAAAGAATTTTGTAATTGAAAGAAGCACCCCGCAAAGTTCTTTTGTAGATATAGCCACTATCCAGCCCAAAGGGAATAATTCTACTTATTCTTATACTGATGAATCCGCATATAAAACCAGTGATTTGGTTTTTATTTATAAAATAAAAATTGTTGGTAATGATCCTCAAGATATATCGTATTCCGGTGAAAAATCAGTATTGCAAAATAATCTATCCGATGTAAAACGGACCTGGGGCAGCATTAAAGCTATGTTCAGATAATATCTCCCGCTCTATTCACCATTTTTCTTAATATAATTTTTATTATTTTTTCGGACTTATTAATAATATTTATGAAAAATAATGCTTAATATTTCACTTCCAGTTTATTTGGCTTCCAAATCTCCTCGCCGGAAAAAACTTTTAAACCAATTAAAGATAAATTTCAAAGTAATTGAAGTTAGTATTAATGAAATTCCCCAAAACGGTGAATCTCCGGTTAGCATGGTGAAAAGACTATCAAAAGAAAAGCTTCAAAAAGCATGTAAGGAAATAAAAAAAGGGATTATAATAACAGCCGATACAATTGTAGTTGTTGATAAAGAGATTTTGGGAAAACCAAAAAATAAAAAAGATGCGGAGAAAATATTAAAAAAATTAAGCGGGAGAACACATACAGTCTACACAGGTTTTTCTGTTTTCAACAGCAGCAATAGTAAATTGTTAACAGATTATGAAAAAACTTTTGTAACTTTTAGAAATCTTAATAAAAAAGAAATTGATAATTATATCTCTTCCGGAACGCCAATGGATAAAGCCGGAGCATACGGGATCCAGGATGACTTTGGTGCGGTTTTTATAAAAAAAATTAATGGTGATTATTATAATGTTGTAGGACTACCTCTTTATAAATTATACGATTCTTTAAAACAAATATTATAATGGTTGATGACGGATGGAAAATAGAATGTCTTACTAAGAAGAGCAGGTATAGTTGTATTCAACCATGCAATCATACAGTTAATACAAGCTTGCTTTCAAGTTATTGTTTGATAATGAATAATTTTATAAATAAAATAAATATTTATATATAGATTGTTAAATAAAATTAAAAATAAAATATTTATCTCTCTTGCATTTACCGGGATTATTTATTTAGCATTTTCAATATATGCAAATTTGGATAATGTGATTTCTGCTTTTAAATTTTTTAACTGGCTCTGGCTGCCTGTTTTATTTTTACTTTCATTTGCTAATTATTCCGTAAGATTTTTAAAATGGGATTATTATCTTTCTATAACTAAAGTTAAAGTGGGCAAGATAGACTCATTTTCAATATTTATGTCCGGTTTAATAATGAGTATAACACCTGGTAAAGTGGGGGAATTATTAAAATCATATTTAGTAAAACAGATAAAGGATGTGCCTATCAGTAAAACTGCTCCAATAATATTTGTTGAAAGGATAACTGATTTTACTTCATTGATGATTATTGCTTTAATTGGAGCATATTCTTTCTCTTATGGTAAAGAAATCGTAGTAGCTGTAACAATAGCATTAGTAATATTATTAATAATATTAAGCAATAAAAAAATTGCATTCCCGCTTTTAAAACTTCTTGAAAAAAACAAGTTTCTAAATAAGCATCTTGAAAAGATTCATAATGCTTATAATAGTTCATCAATCATGCTTAAACCTCTGCCGTTGTTTTATATGACAATTGTTAGTTTAATTGCATGGTCATTTGAATGTTTGAGTTATTATTTAATTCTAATTATTTTTAAAATTAATGTTAATTTATTGTGGGCTTCATTTAGTTATGCTTTTGCAACTATAGTTGGTGCCATATCTATGCTGCCCGGTGGTCTAGGTGTAACCGAAGGTTCTTTAACATTTTTAGCAATTAATAAAGGCTTTCCAAAAGAAATTGCTGTTGCTTCTACTTTTATAATAAGAATAGTTACTTTATGGTTTGCTGTCTTTGTAGGAATTATTAGCGTTTCTTTCTACCAAAAAAGGTTTGGGAAAGTTACTATAGAATCAGTTTCTAATCAATGAAAGAGTTCAAATGTCACAGTTCGAAAAAATTCAAGTTCCCCAAACAGGAGATAAAATTACAGTTGTCAATGGAAAATTAAAAGTATCTAAAAATCCTATAATTACTTTTATTGAGGGAGACGGAACAGGTCCCGATATATGGCGATATATGGAGAGCTTCGAAAATGGTTTTTGATGCCGCTGTTGAAAAAGCTTTTAGCGGAAAAAGAAAAATTTCATGGATGGAAATTTATGCCGGTGAAAAAGCAGTCTCTATTTACGGCAATGACCGATGGTTGCCGGAAGAAACAGTAGATGCAATTAGAGAATATATTGTTGCGATCAAGGGTCCGTTAACTACTCCTATGGGAGGAGGTATTAGAAGCTTAAATGTTGCCTTAAGGCAAAGATTGGATTTGTTTGCCTGTGTTAGGCCTGTTAAATATTATGCTGGTGTTCCAAGCCCAATGAAAAAACCAAAACTCTTAGATATAGTAATTTTCAGAGAGAATACGGAAGATGTTTACTCAGGTATCGAATTCAAATCCGGGACATCCGAGTCCGAAGAGCTGAGGAATTTTATTAATACAAAATTCAATAAAAATATCAGGGAAGCATCAGGCATAGGAATTAAACCTATAAGTGAATTTTGTACAGCCAGGTTGGTAAAAAAAACAATTGAATATGCAAGGGACAATAAGAGAAAAAGTGTAACCCTGGTTCACAAAGGGAATATTATGAAATTTACGGAAGGAGCTTTTAGGGATTGGGGTTATAAAGTTGCTAAAAATGAATTCCCGGATTTAACTATTACTGAAGATGAACTTTGGAAGAAATTTAATGGTAATTTACCCGAAGGGAAAATATTAATTAAAGATCGAATTGCCGATAGTATTTTTCAGCAGCTTTTATTAAGACCCAATGATTATGAAGTCTTGGCTACACCTAATTTAAATGGTGACTATCTCTCCGATGCTGCTGCTGCACAGGTTGGTGGATTGGGAATGGCGCCAGGTGCAAATATAAGTCATGCAACAGCAATATTTGAAGCTACACACGGAACTGCTCCTAAATATGCCGGAATGGATAAAGTGAATCCAGGTTCGGTTATTTTATCCGGTGTAATGATGTTTGATTATATTGGATGGAATAAAATTTCAAGGAAGATTGAAAATGCTATAAAGAAAACCATAAAATCAAAAGTTGTTACTTATGATTTTGCCCGGCAGATGAAAGGTGCGAGGGAAGTGAAAACTTCTGAGTTTGCTCAAGAAATTATTAAAAATATGTAATATATTACGGTAATCGAAACAACTTTTCTTGATTTTGCTAAGGGTGGTTGTTATATTCAATGCATGTAATTATACTAAATTAAGGAGATTATCATGTCTAAAGAAAATAATTCAGGTTTAAGTATATTTTTAGGAATTTTAGCCGGCGGAGCAATCGGAGCTGTCCTGGCATTGTTATATGCTCCCAAAACCGGTCGTGAATTAAGAGACGATATTAGGAACAAAACAGATGAATATTTGGATGAAGCCGATAAATATATTGCCGAAGCAAGAGACAGGGCTAAAGTACTTATTAATGATGGTAAGAAAAAATCTGAAAAGATTATTAATGATGCCAGAGTAAAATCTGAAGCTATCTTAAAAGATGCTGAAAAAATCTTTAATGATGCTAAAGCTAAAGTTTCAGGCAGTGTAGATGAAGGTAAAAGTATATTGGATACCGAAAGCAATAATTTAAAAACAGCATTTAAAGCTGGAGTAGACGCTTATAAAGAAACAAAAAAATCTTCGTAAGTTTTTTATACTTTTATGGATCTAATAAATATATTATATATAGTCTTACTGGTTTGTGCATCTGCTTTATGTATTGCTCTAATTGTATATCTTCATAGAATAACAAAATCTTTTAGCAGACTTGAAAATGAAGTAAAAGATATAGCTAGTCAAACAAAGCCATTAATTGCTTCGATTAACAGCTTTAGTGAAAAGATTAATGATATAGCAGATGATGCAAAAGATCAGGTTGAAGTAGTTAAGAATATTGTTTCAGATGCTAAGGAACATGCAGATAAAATTCTTGAATTAGAAGAAAAAGTTAGGAGAGGTATTGAAGACCCGGTTTCGGATTTAATCAAAAACCTCTCCGCTATTGTAAACGGGATAAATACTTTTTGGAACACCTACAAAGGAAAACATCATACATAACTAAATCTTACCTTGAATTGGAGGAGGAACTCATTTGAAAGAATATGATAGCGGATCAATCCGCAATATTGCGTTTATAGGGCATGGGGGGAGCGGAAAAACCTCTCTGTCCGAAATTTTATTATATACCGCAGGAGAAACAAATAGAGTCGGCAAAATTTCAGAAGGAAATACTGTCTCCGATTCTACTCCTAACGAAATTGAAAAACAAATTTCTATCTCTTCTTCTTTGCTTCATATTGAATGGAATAATGTTAAAGTTAATATACTTGATACACCGGGATATTCCGATTTCATTGGCGATGTTAAATCAGCTATGCGCATTTGCGATACTGCAGTTATTGTGCTCAAATCAGCCGAAGGAGTTGAAGTTGGTTCTGAAAATACTGCAAAATTTGTTAGTGAATATAATATGCCATCCGCTGTAATAATTAATAAAGTAGATAATGAACATTCCAAATTTGCTGAAACTGTGCAGCAATCTAAAAATAGAATATCAGGAAATGCAGTAATTGTAACATTTCCCACAAACGAAGGGATTAATTTCGATACCGTTGTTGATGTATTGAAAATGAAAGCTTTTACGTTTGGAGAAGCAGGCAGCAAAAAAGTTACCGAAGGTGAAATTCCTTCTAATTTAAAAGAACAGGCTGAAGCATATAGACTAGAATTGGTTGAAAAAGTTGCTGAAACATCAGAAGAGCTGATGAATAAATATTTTGAAGAAGGTTCTTTATCGGATGAAGATCTGGATAAAGGGCTCCGGTTGGCTATTTTACAAAAAAGCTTAACTCCGGTATTTGCAATGTCCGCTGAAAAAGGAATCGGCATAAATAATTTTCTTGATTTTACGGTTAAATATTTTCCATCTCCTTTGGATAGAGGAGGTGAAGAAGCTTCACTAAAAGATACAGACAAAAAAGTTCTTGTTAAACCCGATCCTAACGGCGAACCTGTTCTTTTTATTTTTAAAACCATTTCGGAACAGCACGTTGGGGAACTTTCATTATTTAAAGTTTTCTCCGGCAGTGTTAATGCAGGGTTGGATCTTGTTAATCAGAATAACAGCAAAACAGAAAGATTAAGCCAGCTTTCAATTCTTAACGGGCATAAAAGAAATGATGTTACTAATATTTTTGCAGGAGATTTAGGTGCTGTTGTAAAACTTAAAGATACGCATACAAATAATACCTTATCTTCTAAAAATTATTCAGTTGTAATTAAACCGATTGAATTTCCTCAAACCGTTATTAGGAGTGCAATAATTCCAAAAGCTAAAGGAGATGAAGATAAAATTAGTTCGGGTCTTCATACTCTTCATGAAGAGGATCCATCATTTAATGTAAAATTTGATCCTGAAATTTCGCAGACTATTATTTCCGGACAGGGTGAACTACAGCTTTCACTTGCGGTAAAAAGACTTAAGGAAAGATACGGAGTAGACGTCGATATTGTTGAACCGAGAGTTCCGTTTAGAGAAACAATAAAGGGAAGAGCAGACGAAGTAGAATATAAACATAAAAAACAATCAGGCGGAAGAGGGCAATTTGGGCATGTTCTTTTCAAAATGGAACCTTTGCCGCGCGGGAAAGGATTTGAATTTGTTGATGCAATAGTTGGGGGTGTTGTACCCGGAAGATTTATTCCTGCAGTGGAAAAAGGTATTGTTGAAACTATGGAAAAAGGTGTTATTTCAGGGAATAAAGTTGTAGATATAAGAGTAACATTATTCGACGGATCATATCACACTGTAGACTCGGATGAAATGTCGTTTAAGCTTGCTGCAGCACAATGTTTTAGAAAAGGATTTATGGAAGCAAAACCATGTCTTCTTGAACCGATTTATGATATTGAAGTTACTGTTCCTGAAGAGTTCATGGGGGATGTAATGGGTGATATATCGAGTAGAAGAGGGAAAATTTCAGGGATGGATTCAGACGGACACTTCCAGGTGATTAAGGCTCAGGTTCCCCTGGCAGAATTATATAAATATTCCTCGAACTTAAGAAGCTTAACTTCAGGCAGGGGAAGTCATCGAAGGAGCTTCTCGCATTATGAAGAAGTACCGAAGGAAGTTGAACAAAAAGTCATTAATGAATATAATAAATCCAGGGAAGAAGGGCATTAATATTTTTATTTAATATTTATGAGGCGGAATAATTTCCGCCTTTTTTATTTACAGGAAAAAATATGGAAAAGCTTTGGTCGCCATGGCGAACCGAATATATTGATTCTTTTAAAAATAAAGAAAAAGAAGAGAATTGTATTTTTTGCGAAGCAGCAAAGGAAAAGGTTAATGATACCAATAGTCTATTAATTGATAAAGGGGCATTAACATTTACCGTATTAAATTTATACCCTTATAATAACGGTCATTTAATGGTTGTCCCTTATAGACATACTAGTGAATTCACTTCACTTAGTTCAGAAGAAAATATTGAATGCATGGAAAAACTTCAGCTTGCCTTCAAAGCCCTGGAAATAGTTTATGCACCGGAAGGTTTTAATATTGGATTAAACTTAGGAAGAGTTAGCGGGGCGGGAATTCATGAACATATTCACTTCCATTTAGTTCCGCGATGGAACGGGGACACGAACTTTATGCCTGTTCTAGGAGAAGTGAAAGTTATCTCACAGGATTTATTGATCACAAAGAAAAAATTGTTGGAAGCGTATAAGAAAATAAATAATAAGGTTATAAAATAATTCTCACATTATAGTACTCTTCTTTTTATTACATTGAAATATATGCAATTCATTATTTTTTAATTCAAAGATATTTTATAAAGGTTTTAGTTAATGACTAAAAAAATTGTTCTTTTACTTTGCTGCTACATTGTATTCTTATTAATAAATGGCTGTTCTTCCGGGAAAGAAGTAAAAAAAGAGAATGAAGAGAAGAGATTAGAAGCTAAGAAGATTATTAATATTGAAGCAAAAGAAAGACAATATGTAAAATCAAATGGCATTAAAGAAATAGAAAAAGTTAACTTCGATTTTGATGAAAACGGGAATCCGGTCAAAGGAGAAAAACTATCAACCATAAGATATAATCCGGAAGGATATATGACAAAGACCGTTACATATGATTCAAAAAGTAATATCGAGGATGTATTCACTTATGATTATAAAGATGGTCAGAGAATAAAAACTACACGTTTTAAACCGGATGGAAATATGGATAAGTATTATGCTTATGAGTATAATAGATTCGGAAATAAAATAAAATCAACAAGGTATAATTTAAGCCAGGATATGGATAAATATTACATTTATGATTATGATGATTATGGAAATTTATTTAAAGAAACTTGGTATGATAAGAACGGTGAAAAGGAATACAGCATTGAATATGAATATGATGATAACGGTAGAAAGACAACTGCCAAAAGTTATGACAAAGATGATGATTTAGTTTACAGTTATAAATTTAAATACGATAATAAAGGTAATATAATTGAAGAAGAGAGATATAATCCTGATGAAGATAAAGTTGGTATTATTCAATATATCTACAAATATTACTAAAAAAATTAAAATGCTTTATTTAG